>JAYUZN010000350.1:0-6736 GCA_043751755.1 Bacteroidota bacterium
TTGATAACGACATATTGTATGGATAGGCTTGTAGCGTGGCGCACCTTTCAAAGGTGCGTCACGCTCTACTTACAGATACTTCATTTTTCGTAAAATGAGAAAATTTACCCCGTTTGCAGGATAAATCCCAATTAAAGACATGTCTATATTTCCCTCACCCATTTGTGCAGCCACAAAAAACCATTTATAAGCCCATTTGTCATGCCTTGCAAGTTGCTACTCACAAAAATAAAGGCATTTAGCCCAAAGGGAAAATGATTTACAATGCGTTTCAGCAAGAGATTTGCCTTAAATTCGGGCAACATTCTTCTATATATTTCTTTGTTATATGCAAGATTTGTAGCAGCAGAAAAATCCATTTTTGCAAAACAGTTGACTAAATGCTCGCTTGCCACCCTGCCACTTCTTAGCGCATTTCCAATGCCTTCGCCCGTAAAAGGGTCTATGAGCCATGCAGCATCTCCCAACAGCAAAAACCTTTCGCCCGAAATATTATTGCGCTTTCCGCCCAAAGGCAGCCCAAACCCTTTGACCGATTCTAAGGGTTTTGCCGCTTTGAAACGCTCTTTCAAACTTGGGTGATTTTCAATGAGTTGTTGCAGTTTTTCCCGCAAACCCTGTTTTTCGCCCGTCATACTATCTGCAGGCATTCCCAAACCCACATTTGCCCGATGGTTAGGTAAAGGAAATATCCATAAATAGCCCGGCAGGATTTCTTTAAAATAATAAAATTCTATCAAAGCCTCGTCCAAACCCTGCACATTTTCATAATAGACCCGCAAAGCCGCCGAATAATATTCCTTGTCCATCTCAATTCTGCCCAATTTTCGCGCCACTACCGAATGTGCGCCATCTGCTCCTACCACTAATTGACATTCAAAAGTTTGCTTTTCTGTATATATAACAGCCTTATTTTCAACTATTTGTATGTCATTTACCTTGCAATTTGGAAAATAGCTAATATTCGAAAAACCTTGTGTATGCTCCCATAACAACGTATCAAAATCCATGCGGGCAGAAGTGTACATTTCCATTTTCTGGGGCAGGAAATAAGAAAAAGCTTTGTTTCCATTTCCCGCAATTTTCAGCCCTTTGATTGTGTGTGTTTGCGCATTTTCTTTTATTTTTTGGACTAAATTTGTAGATAACATTCCCAATTGATTGATAACATCTGGACTAAGGGCATCTCCACATATTTTGTCTCTCGGAAAAGCAGCTTTTTCGACAAGGGCAATGCGAAGTTCAGGCAGGGCTTTTGCTAATTGTATGGCACAACTGCAACCCGCAGGCCCTGCGCCAACTATCATTATATCAAATATTTGTGTCATTTTTTTCAAAATAGGGGCAAAGCTACTATTTTTTTTTGTGTAATAGGGTGGCGCATCTTTAAAAGGTGCGCCACCCTACAAATACATTATGTCGTTATAAAATTGCAAAATAGAATAAGTTTCTTTATTTTTGTGCCATTGAGTAGTATTTTTCTTTATATAAGTAGTACCGACTAAATAAATATGGTTAAGATATTGGTTGTATTGCTGGTGCAAGCGTCCGCTTGTACCTCCTTTCTTGAAGTGTCCGCTTCGAGGATGGAAGCGGACGCTTCAAGAAACTGCCATATTTCGGCAAGCTCAATAACCGCAAGCGGACGCTTGCGGCAGCTATCCCGATAATTTAACCCCGTTTATTTTATAAGAACCACTTAATCGCACCTCAATTCTCAATTACCTCAATCGTCCCTGCATCTTTGTCGCAAGTGATAACCACAGGTTTTGCGGTTTTGTTGGTCGTAAAAGCCCGATTTGTATAGGTGTTTTCGCTTATTTTGGTATAAGTCGCAGGAAGGGTATTTTTGACAAAAGCCGTAGTTTTGAGAATAATCTTCGTAGGCTGTGCGTCATCTACCACAAATACGCAAGCCCCAATCGTAGATTGAACCACGATATTTGTGCCGGGTTTGTAGCTACTTCCCAGCACAATCCGAATATCCCCCAACTCATTTTTGACCGTTATCAGCTCTGCATTCGCATATTCGGGATTTCGTAGCACGATTTTTCCCATGCCTGTATGCAGGGTCATATTCTTCATAAGGGTTTTATTTTGCTGCGAAAAATCTATCATCAAATCCGAATTTCCGCCACTAATATTCGCCTGCGAAAGCCTCATACCCGACAAATCTACCCGCCCATTTCCTTTCAATACTTCGAGATTGAGTTGCGTTTCCACATTGACATCATGCTGATAACATACGACATTGTCGGCTGCTGCTCCCGGCACGACTTCCTGCGCAGTCATGGCTAAGACATCTTTGGCTGCCATTGCGTCTTTATCGGTCGTAAAAGTGAACTGTTTTTCGTACAAATTCCCAGCTTTTGCCTTTATATCTTGCATGGCATTCACATTTTTACCAGACATTTTGAATTGACTTTTGCCTGTTTCTTCATTTCCTTTAAAGAATAGATTGCCATAATTTACGCGAATATTGAGGGACAAATGCTGCATATCTGCCTCCGAAACAATGGTTTTCGCTTCTTTGGAAACTTGTGCGAAAAGGCTGCTATAGGCGAATAATAACAAAAAAGTGCTATATTTTGTCATGTTAAAAGAGATTGAGAGGTAAAGAATACTCTTTTATTAAGAGTCATTCCTGCCAAAAAGTCATTTTATTTACTGTTTATACGAAAATAAAGGGGAATTGTTGGGGTCAGAGTAAGGGCTAATACGCGCCCCCTTTTTTCGTAGCCATTTGCACCTCAACCGTCCCGCCTTGCAAATTGATGACCATTTTCTTGCCCTCTTTCGCCACATTTGCGCGCCGATTTACGTAGCCGCTTGCCTCGTCATACATGAGCGGAATCACCAATTTGCCATTGAGGTCAATATAGCCCCATTTACCATCGCGTTTGACAGGGGCAAGCCCAAACGAAAAATCCCCTGCTTCATCATAATTATCGGTAACTTTCAAACTTTTGCCATCTTTGCGCACAAAACTCCATTTTCCATTTTGCTTTACGCGGGCTACTCCTGCCACAAAAACAGGGCGATTCTCAAATTTAGGCGACAAAAGTTCCTTGCCATTCACGTCTTTAATGCCCCATTTGCCCCCTTTTTGAAAGGTCGCCTCATCATTTGCCGCTTCCTGCATGGAGTTTGGAACGGGAGCCATAGTGGTTTGCGCAGGGCTTTGTTGCTGCACATTCGATTGCGGGCAGCTATAACCCGGCTTGTCTATGCAATTTCCCTCCGTATTTATATAGAAAAACTGCCCATTTTGCTTGACAAAAGCCTCCCCATTTTTGAAAGGGGTTTTCACTAACTCATATTTTGGCGGAATTGCCATCAAGCCATTTTTGTCTATAAAACCCCAATTATCTTGGAACTTGATAGCAGCCCTGCCTTCGCTAAAATCCATCGCTTCCTGATAGACAATATCCGTAATTTTTTCGCCTTTTGTATTGATAAAACCATAAGAGCCTTTCGAGCGCACAAGGCTGATGCCCTCATTCAAGTCGCCTACAAAGTCGTATTTTTGCTTGGCTGTTTGCGGAAGCATGTCTATTTTCTTGTCCGCATCACGCACCTTTTCTACGCTTTTCGGCTTTGCTTCGTCTCCATTTGCGGCAATAATTTTTTGCTCCACGCCTTTTTTATCAATAAAAATGGTTCTCCCAGTCAAGACAACTTCTGCAAGTCCGTCATCATCATAGAGTTTTGCCGCATCATATTTGTAGCCCGCAATAACTTCGCCTTTTTTATTGGCAAAACCATATTTTTCGCCTTTTTTAACAATAGCCATATCATATTTGAACAGCCCAGCTTGGTCAAATTTGGGGGCTATTTTTTCCTTAAAACTCCTATCCACATATCCCCATAGCCCGTTTTTACACACAGCAAGCATATCTTCGCCCCAAACCCCTATTTGATTGTATATAGTCGTTCCCCCAGTATTGATGATAAAAGTTTGAAGAATTTTACTATTTTTCATGCCTGTAACAATTGCCAAACCGTTTTTGATGGGCTGCGCTTCTGTATATTGTGCCTTTATGATTTCTTGATTATTTTTGTCCAAATAGCCCCAAACATTGCCTTTTCTAAACGCACGATAGCCTTCGCTTGGCACGCCTACTTCGTCATATTTGTGTCTGATGCTACAATAACTGTTGTAAATATTGTCCTGTACCAAACAACTTTTTGCTACTAAATTGCTCACTTGCTCATCTTTTTTCCCATAACTTTGCAGCACCTCTGCCTGAATTTTGTCTATATTTTTCACTATTTTAAAGTCATTTTCTTGCAAAAAGAGCTTTTTATTATGTCTGTATGTGTTATTTATATCGTCCAAAGCACTTCCATAAATGGCAGAATTTTGGGACGCTGCCCCCCACAAAATCCCAGCTACCCCTCTTGCCAATAAGTAGCGGTGCGCAAAAGTATCTTGTGCTACAAAAGGCACAGGCAGAGCAAAAAAGTGATTATAAGCCGCTTCATACTGCCCATTTGCCATATATGCCAAGCCTAATTGATACGGAATTACGTATTTTCGCAAGAAGCCCATTTCTATATTTCCCTCCGCATCATCACTCAACATCATACCTGCATAGTTTTCGAGAGAATAGGAATGTGTTTTCGCGCCTTGTTTTGGCAGCAAAAATGTTGTGTTATCGAAGGAAAGAATGAGACTTCCTTTATTCGTAGAAATGCACAGCTTTTCGCTATTTTGGGAGAAACTCATGGCAGAAACGCCAAAACTCGTGCTTTCGATATTCGCAGACGCATTTTTGACAGAACGATTAAGCTGTTCTATCAGATTGACTTGATTCACAAGGTTTCCAGCCCAATCGTACATATATAAGTTGCCATTTTTGCCTGCCAAAACTATCGTGCTTCCGTCAGGCGAAATAATGGCTTTGCTCACTGCATTTACCTCCGATTGAAAACGGTAAAAAAGCCCATTTTGCTCCCAAATTCTCACCATGCCGCCTTCTGTTACCGTTATCCGAAACTGACCATCAGGCGTAAAATCGGCGGCGACAAGGGGCGACTCATGCGCCGACAAAAACTGTACAGGGCGTTGTGTGGCACGTTCCCACACAATCGCAGTGCTATCTTTGCTGGCAGAAATGAGGTATTCGCCGTCAGGAGAAAAGTGCAAATCGCTGATTAAACCCCTATGTTCCGCAAATTTGGCAATTACATTTCCTTCAAAAACGTCCCATAACAATACGCCGCCTTTGTCGCTGCCCGTAGCTACTAAGGCTAAAGAAGGCGTGTATGCCATTGCCGACAAGTTGCCTTTGTTCTGCGGACGAGTATCTACTTTGTTGCGGATAATGCGCGCGCTAAGGTCTGTTATGTTGATAGAATTGTCGCTGTTGATAGAAACGAGATTTGTGCCATCAGCCGAAAAGCCAATGTCTATGATGCTTGCAGGAAAAGGAAAAGACTGGGTAACATTTGAATTTAATGCAAGGTCGCTGACGCTTATCTCTTTTCCTTTGGCAAAAATAAGCCTATCCCCCATCTGTGCCAAGTGCGCAAAAGTCGATTTGCCTACATCATAGCCTTTGACTTGTGCCAACCGAGTGTTGCTAGTGAAGGTAGGCAACAGAAAAGCGGCTACTTGAAAGTCGTGCAGAGCCGATTGCAACAAGGTAGAATCGGGCTGCTCGGGCTGCGATTGATACAGCGAAAAATAAGAAAGCCCTCTGTTATAGTACAGTTTAGGATTTATTACGTCTAAATTGAGTGCCAAGGAAAAGCGATTAATGGCACTTCCATATATTTTTTCGTGAAAAGCTGCGATGCCTTTGTAGCCCAAAAACTGCACAGAATCCGATTTGTCTTCGAGATAATAATATTTTTTATTTTTGTCTTGATAGAGCTGTTTTTCGGTAGGCAACCACGCTATCAAGGCTATGATTCCCAACGCCGCAGCGATGATGCTTAGGGCTACCACAATGCCTGTTTTTATCCCCAACAAAGGAATCCCGCCTCTAAACAAGGCATCTCTTACGGTATCCTTTGCCAAAATTGCATTTTTTAACATGGGAGAATCGGAAGCCTCTTTTTTCAAAGTCTCCATTACTACCCCGTCTTGCACCTCATTTCGCTCCAACATTCCTTCTAACGCCGTCCGCGATTCCTCATCATTTTGGTTCATTTGGAACTTTTGCAAGACAATATTCATCTTGTATTTGTCCGAAATAGCAGAGCCTTCGGGGGGCAGATTTTCCTCCAAAATCTTCACAATCGCCTGCCGCACCTTTGTCGTTGTCGCAGCGTCCATTCTTGCCACCAATTGCATACGTATCTTTTCGGGAATTTCGCCTTTGCGAAAATACGGCAGCCTGATAAGCCGCAGCAAACGTTCTTCTTTGAGGAGGTAAAAATCGCCTTCTTTGCTTTGTTCGGGATAGTAGGTTTGCGACAAAAATTTGCCCAAATGCAGGGTCAATTCCCAATGCAATTCGGGATAAATGGCACAAGCCATAAGCCACCGAAACAAGTCGGGACCCAAATAGGCTTCTATATCTTCTAACTCTACTTCGAGCGTAAAATCGGGCAAAGGATTGTCTGCACCTGTCATCCAGTCGCTCATTTTGCTATTTCCTTTGCGTTCAAACCGCTCGGCAAGCACCGCAAAAGCCTCCAATTTGGCAGGAAGTACATTGAAATTGCGCTCAATTGTAGCCTCTCTTATGCCCCAATTTGAGGTAGAAACGGAGGACATCAAAGCCCT
>JAYUZN010000351.1:0-6008 GCA_043751755.1 Bacteroidota bacterium
TTTTGCGTTGCAAATTCGGGAAAAATTTACGCTTCGTTCTGTTGTTAGCGTGAGAAACATTGTTTCCAGAAATGGTTTTTTTGCCAGTTATCGCACAAATTCTTGCCATAATTATCGTTGTATTAGTCGTTATGTCGTTGGAAAAAGTGAGAAAAAAGGAGTTTAAAAGCCTTTTTTCTCATTGAGGGTGCAAAAGTGAGCCTTTTTTTTGAGAAATGCAAATAAAAATACTTTTTTTTAATATTTACTTGCCAAATAATCCACATAGTTCAATTCATACAAAATCCCGTCTGCCCCGTCACATAAATGTTCGCCTACATAAGTCATACCTATCTTTTCCAAAACATGAATCGAGGCTTTGTTCACTTTGAAAGTGCGCCCTATGACTTTTTCCAATTTTATTTCCTCAAAACAATGTCGCAGCACTTCTTCGCAAGCCTCTGTTGCATAGCCTTTTCCCCACATATCTTGGGCAAAACGGTAGCCTAAATCGAAGGCATCTTCCTCTTCCAGGTATCTTACGCCACAAAAGCCAAATAATCTGCCCGATTCTTTTTCAATAACAGCAAACCGCCCTAATTTATAACGTTCATATTGGGGGAGAACAATGGTTTTGATGATTTCTGCGGCTTCTTCTACGGAAGTTGTAGGCGCGTTGCCTGTGTATTTTACGACTTCCCAAGATTTGTTGAAGTCATAAAAAGCCTGTGCATCAGCTATTGTGAAGCAACGGAGAAGTAAACGAGTGGTTTCTAAAGGCATCATAAAAATGATTTTTTTTTGCAAAAATAGCAGTTTTTTCGTAAAAATAGCAGAAAAAAGGCTACTTTTGTGTTTATAAAATACCAAAATATGGCTGCAAGAGATTTGTATCATCAGGAAGTAAGAGAAGCTCTCGAAAAAGAGGGCTGGAAAATCACACATGACCCACTGAATTTGAAGTATGGAGATGACCGTGTTTTCATAGATTTGGGGGCGGAACAGGTGTTAGGGGCGGAAAAAGAAGGAATAAAAATTGCGGTAGAAATAAAGTCCCTTGACAAACCTTCGCCTATTTATACATTTCATGAAATATTAGGACAATATGAGGTATATGAACTCATTTTGGCAAAAGTAGAGCCTAATCGAATCTTATATTTAGCTTTGCCAGAAGAAGACTTCAACCGTTTTTTCAAACGCCCATTAGGAGAACTGATTATTTCAGAAAAAAATATTCGTTTTATTTTGTTTGATTCGCAAGAAAAAATACTTACACAATGGATAAAATAACCTTATACAAATCCTATATCAAGGAATTATTGACAGAATATGCCGCTCATTATGAAACGGATACTGAGGTTATCTCCCAAATTTTGCACAATGAGGAAAAAAACTATTACTATTTACTGGCAACAGGCTGGGATACTCAAAACAAACGAGTACATGGCTGTGTGTTTCATGTAGATATTATAAACGGAAAAATTTGGGTGCAAGATGACTGGACAGAGTATGGAATTGCCTGCGAACTCATGGATAGAGGCGTGCCAAAATCCGATATTGTCTTGGCTTTTGTAAGTCCACACAGGCGCACTTTGGGAGAATTTGCTGCGAATTAAGAAAAATGGATAGGAAAAAAGCCCTATTCCTCGTACCTTTGCAGCCGAAAAAAAGACTTATACTTTGAGCGAGGTAAATTTATCCCGTTTTGAGTATATCTGCGACATCTGCTTTTATCTGCGCACATCTGCGAGCCAAAATAGTAACCATGAAATCATATTCTCTCACACTTTCTGCCATTCAAGACGAGACAAAAGACGCATATACTTTGCGTTTTGCCACGACCGAAGCCGTTTTTTCTACTTATAAGGCAGGACAATATTTGACCTTAAAATTAGTCATCAAGGGCGAACAAGTGCGCCGCGCATTCTCGCTTAGTAGCTCCCCTGCGACCGACAAGGACTTAGCCGTTACCATAAAGCGCATTGAAGGTGGAAAAGCCTCCAATTATTTGCGTAATACCTTGAAAGTCGGCGACAAAATAGACGTTTTTCCGCCTATGGGAAATTTCCTCATTGATACAGGTGCCAATAACTGCAAACATTATATTTTGATAGGGGCAGGCAGCGGCATCACGCCTTTGATGTCTATGTTAAAAACCGTTCTTTCGGTAGAAAAAAACAGCAAAATAACCTTATGGTATGGCAATAGCCACGAAGAATCTATCATTTTTGCCCAAGAATTAACAAATCTCAAACAACAATATGGCAGCCGCTTGAATGTGGTGCTTATGCTTTCAAGACCTTCTGCTTCATGGGCAGGGCAGACAGGGAGGTTAGATGAAAATAACATCTATTCGCTTGTTTCTGAATTGTTTATGACCGATGAATATAGAAAAGTCTATTATCTTTGCGGACCCGAAGGCATGATGAAAGCAGGACAGACGGCGTTGGAAAAACATGGTGTAAATCCGGCTGATGTGCATAGAGAATATTTTGCTGCCCCTGCCCCTACAGACGAGGAAATTCACGAGGTTCATGGCGAAAAACCTACCATAACAACGGAGATTGTTACCATTATTTTGGACGGGGAAACCTATCAAGTGCCTGTACCTGCGGGGCAGTATATCGTAGATGCTGCGATAGATTTTGGCATAGACCCGCCTTATTCTTGTCAAGCAGGTATCTGCACGACTTGTAGGGGCTTGTGCAAGTCGGGAAAGGTGGAAATGGATGAAAGTGAGGGACTTAGCGACCAAGAATTGCGGGAGGGCTATGTGCTTACCTGCCAAGCAAAGGTGCTGCAAGGACCTGTGGTGATTGAGTATAAGTGAGCGCGTGTTGTAACTTAGTAGGGTGGCGCACTTTTGAAAAGTGCGCCACCCTTTGTTATTTTTGAACCCAAAATTTCCCTGTAGCCACCAAATTACTCCCTTGCGACACCTGCAACAAATACATACCCAAAGGCAAATTTGGCACAAAAACCGTCATATCACTCGTTTTATATCCCTCACTTTGCGCCAAAATCTCCTTGCCAATCATATCATATATACGTACCGTCAGATTCTCTAAAGGCGTATTAATTTTTACGTGTAGCACCTCCGACTCCAGAGGGTTCGGATAAATAACGATTGTGTTTGCATCTACACTATGTGCAAAAGGCTCAAATTCAAGGATATACAAGCCTGTTTGCATATCCGAAGCCAAGATATGTTTGCTCGGCAAAAAAGGATATACCCCCCAGCAACCCTTAAATTTGCCATCATAAGGTTGCGGATAAGTGTCATAATAGCCCGCAATTTTGGGGTAATAAGGGTCAGACAAATCATAGATTTGCACCCCATCATAATAATACGAATTGAAGCCATATTGCCCCACCCAAAACTGATTATGTGGCACAGAATTAGTATCCGCAGGATTTCCATGCGGATAAAGATAACTAATAAATTTCGGGTCAGTTTTGTCACTCATCTCCAAGATTTTCACAGGCGTTTTGCGGGTTTCATCTGCCATCATATACCCATTTCCTGCCTCATTGAGCCAGCCTGTATGATTGTAGCCAGAGTAGGCATAGTTTTGCAAATGCGACAGCACAATCGGGTTGTCCAAATCGTGCATATCCACAATAAAAAAGCCATTTCCGCCTGCATGAATATAAGCAGTATCATGGCGCACAAAAGAGGCATGAACCCTGCCAAACACAGATTCTGGGTACAACTTTATCAAGACAGGCTTTTCGGGCTTGCTAATATCCATTACTCCATAGCCATACACAGTCGTTTGTCCAAATACCTTCGGCGTAACGATATATAAACGGTCGCCTTCGACAAACATATTATGCGAAAGGTTAAACGTGTCTTTGCCGTCTTTGTCCGAAATCAGCCCATCATATACGACATGCACACTATCTGGCAACGTGGACATATCCCATACCTGCAAGCTGCCAAGTTGTTGGTCGGCAAGGGCAAAAACGTAATTTCCCTTAGATTTATAATCTCGATTAATGACATTTCCACTTCTGCCCGGCACATAATCCGCCTGAAAAGGCTTTGTAGGCTCGGTTACATCTACAATATATGCCCCAGTACTTGCCCCAATAATGGCATATTCCCGCCCGGTTACGGGAGAAGCCCAGCCCCAAACTTCATTGTAGCGCAAGCCGATAGAGGAATTCTCTTTTGGCACATCAGGATTGTCCCAACGGGCGAGTTTGCGCATATTGAGCGAATCTTGTGCCGCAGCAAAGCCCGCAATTCCCAGCAAAAGGAACATAAAAATGTATTTCATATTTTTTGTCATTTGTGAGGCAAATATAGGCTTTTTAGAGGTATTTGTCTAACCTTTCTCTATTTAGCCATAATTATTTCCCCTCATTCCCTCTTTTTGCCCTATCTTTGCGTCTTCAAATGCCACATTTTTATGGGAAAAAAAATAAAAAACACCTTCACTGATGGGATTGTATATTCCACAAATCCTGATTTTATATTGGACGAAACACCTGAAGAGGAGGAATCTATTCCGCCTGAAAAACAGAATTTGCGGCTGACGATTCGCAGCTTGAAAGGCAACAAAAAAGTAACGGTTGTCTATAATTTTTTAGGACCAGAAAACGACCGAGAAGACTTGGCAAAAATATTGAAAAGCAAATGCGCTTGTGGCGGCGGCTATAAGGAGGGCGAGATTTTGCTGCAAGGAGAGTTTTTGCCCAAAGTGAAAACAGAGTTGGACAAAATGGGCTATAAGTACAAAGTTGCGGGGGTGTAAAAATAATTTATAATTAATTTTTAAAAATACAGAAACTTTGTAAGTTTGCACCGCATTTCTCTTGATAGAGATGCGACAGGAAAATATGTTATAATAAATTTCACAATTTTACCGTAAAAAGATGAATAATTTAGTCAAAATTGGGGTGTACTATGATGGAAACTACCTCTCCAATGTAAGTAATTACTACTTTTTTCAACATGCGCGCAAATCCCGTATAAACATTGAGGGGCTTCACGCATTTATAAGAGAACAAGTGGGAGAGGTCGAAGAAACTGACCCTAAGTTATGCAAAATTACAGATGCGCATTATTTTCGAGGGAGAATGAATGCAAGTGATGCCAAAGAACTCAACAAGTTGTACTATGAGCGCGTGTTTGATGATATGCTTATGCGTCAAGGAGTTGTGGCTCACTATTTGCCGCTTGTGGTGCGCAAAGATGGGTATAGAGAAGAAAAAGGGATAGACGTGTATTTGGCATTGGAGGCTTTTGAAAATGCCCTTCACAACAAATATGATGTGATGGTGTTGATTGGCTCTGATAGCGACTACTTGCCGCTTGTCCGCAAATTAAGCACGCAAGGCATTCGGGTGATGGTGTTGAGCTGGGAATTCAACTATATAGATGAAAATGGCTATGAGCGGGGATTGGCAACTTCGCAAGACTTGTTAGATTCCGCAACTTATCCCGTTTCCATGATAGATACCTTAGATGACCGAGGGATGAGAAATGATGTGTTGGTCAATAACATGTTCAAAGCCTTTGAAATCAAGCCTGTACCCAAAATACAAGTAGATGACGAGCTAAAAACAAGCACTATTTTTAGCCTTCACAAAGAAAAAGGCTATGGCTTTATCTCCTATCCGCCCGACAATATTTTCTTTCACTTCTCGCATATGGCAGAAGGCGAAGACTACAATCTGCTCGAAGAAGGAGATGAAATACAGTTCTATCTCGGCGTAAATGAGCGCGATGGCAAGATTCTCGCCAAACAAATTCACAAAGCAAAAAAGGAGGAGAAATAGCGCAGACAAATAGCGCAGACAAATATGCGCAGACACCGCAGAAGGGGTTTCAAACAGGGTTTGGGATTTCATCTGCGGTTATTTGCGTGAAAAAGCAACAGGTACAATATGAATCCATATAAAATAGTTTCCCAAAACGAAGAAGATACTATCAAAATAGCCGAAACCATTGCTTTATTCCTCCAAAAAGGAGACATATTAGTGCTTGACGGCGATTTGGGGACAGGCAAAACCTTGTTTGT
>JAYUZN010000352.1:0-7734 GCA_043751755.1 Bacteroidota bacterium
ATTCTCAATTCTCAATTCTCAATTCTCAATTCTCAATTCTCAATTCTCAATTCTCAATTCTCAATTCTCAATTCTCAATTCTCAATTCTCAATTCTCATTTCTCAATTCTCAATTCTCATTTCTCAATTTATGAAAAACGTATTACTTTTCGTATCTCTTTTGTGTACATTTTCCCTGTTTGCCACGCGGCACGAAGGCACGCTTACCTTAGAAAATTGGACGATTCCACGTGGCTTTATGACGGGTCCGCAGCTCAAAACTATCTCGCTGAAATATGCCTTAGAGGACGTTTCGCCTGACGCAGCCCTCACAGAATGGAATAGCATTGCTTGGCAGTTTGGGCAGCAGTATATTCAAAATAATCAAAAATACGAAATCAAAGACATTGGCGAGGAAATCAACTCTTTGACTATCACCAAATTGGTGTTCAAAGCGGCGGTTGTAGATGTTCGAAATCAAACCCTTGGCTACATTTCCTTTGATGTGTCCAATATTATTCCCAAAGCAGGTGGCGCTTTTGGACAAGAAAGAAAAGAGCCTCGTGAATGGGCGGATTTGTTTATTGGAATGAGTGCCGACAGTGCCAAAAAAATCTATCAAAGCAAGTGGATTTTGAAAGATTTGCAAATTACAGACATTGTTTTTTTGGGGCAAGACCTTATCGCACAACGTATTATCGCTATGCAAGCGCAGCTCAATTTAAGCAAAGTTATAGCAGATGCAGATGCTGCTTTTGCGGCAAAAGACTATCTTAAAGCAGAAGGCTTATATTCACAAGCTTTAAAAATGCAGCCCAATGATGCCAATATTGCCAAAAAAGTAAATGCTTGTCGTTTTGAAAATACAGCAAAACAGGCAAATGACCTTTTTGCGCAAAAAAAATATGAAGATGCCCTTGCTTTTTACAAAGAATGTCAAGAATATGCAAAAGGCGATTTTAACAATAGTGCAAAGGCAAATGAATGGATAGAAAAAGCAGAAACTGCGATGGCGAAAGACCGATATAATGCACTTTTGGCGCAGGGAGATGCGGCTGCAGCGCGCAAAGATTATACGGCTGCCAAGAAATTCTACGGAGATGCGCGCCAAATTTTGCCCAATGACGCACAAGCACAAAATACGATAAATGCCAAATTGCAGCAATTGGAAGGCGAAATAGCCCAAGCAAACTATGCGCAAGCCATGCAAGCAGGAGATATGGCGTTTGGGAGAAAGGAATATCAACGGGCGATAAATGAGTATAAAAGTGCTTTGGATTTTCTGCCAAATGACATGACTGCCCGAAACAAGTTGGCAGATTGTGAGCGTATGATTCGATTTGATGCGGAATATGAGGCACTTAGAAATGATTTGGTGGCAAAATATCGTTCCGAAAAAGCGAAGGCTGCGCAAATGCGGGCAGATGCGCTTGTGCTTGCTGCACGTTCTTTTGAGGCAAATTGTGAATCTTGTAACATGGAGCATGTCAAGTTTTATGTCTGTATGGAGGACTTTTTTACCCAAAAAGAAGCCCTTGCTATGCACGAAGCCGCTTTTGTGGTGTACAAAGACCCTGTAGCGGGCAAAAAGGCAGAAATCGGCAATTTGTGTATAAAACCGAATTGCAATCAGTTTGATAATGAGGCAAATATGAACAAAGCCTCTGCCGATGACTTGATAGCCGCCGCCGTTCGTAAGCGCAAAACGGCGAGCTTAGATGCGAATTTGAAGGAATTTGACGTAACAAGTCAGAAGTTGGCAGAAATGGCTTTGCAAAAAAATCCCAATCACCCTTTTGCCTTAGCTTTTGCCTCTGTATTTGAAAAAGACTTGATTCAAAAAACGGCTATGACGGAAAAAGCCTATTCTTTTTCGCCAAATGATGTCGAAATTAAGAAGATGCGCACAGATAATAATGCCATTTTTACCAAAGAATATTTTGCCAAAATCGCCAATGGAGATGCCGCTTTTGTGCAACGTGCGATTGCGCAAAAATTGGGAGTAGGGGCAGTTTACGAAGGAAAAGATGTGATGCAACAGGCAATTGACAATGATAGAGGAGAGGTATTAGGCTTATTATTAGCTTCTTACAGCAGCCCAAGTGCCTACAATTTACAAGATTTATTGTTTCGGGCAGCCGAAAAAAATACAGAAAATGCTGCCAAAATCTTGATTCAAAAAGGCGCAAAAGTAGATGTAAAAAATGCAAAA
Source organism: Bacteroidota bacterium (assembly GCA_043751755.1). Taxonomy (GTDB): domain Bacteria; phylum Bacteroidota; class Bacteroidia; order J057; family J057; genus JAAFHL01. The sequence goes on from JAYUZN010000352.1 coordinate 2,192, forward strand.
GGCGAAACAGCTTTGATTGTGGCGACTCGTTTGGGAAATGCCAAAATGATAGAATTGCTGTCTGAAAATACCTCTGATACCAAATCTGCGATTTTGGCGGCTGTAGAGGCAAATCAGTTGGAAAGTGTGCGCGCTTTGTTAAAGAAAAAAGATAAAGTTTCGATAGATGCGCGCAACGACAAAGGCGAAAGTTTGTTGATGATTGCCATTTCCAAAAAATATGATGACATGGCAGCTTTGTTGTTGGACAATGGCGCAAATCAGCATTTTGTGAGTTCGCAAGGCGAAACAGCTTTGTCTTATGCAGCCTACAATCGTTCTCCCAAAATGGTGGCTAAATTGTTGGCAATCAATGCTTCCCCCAGCGAAGTATTGGCAAAAGTAATGGGTAAAAACGCTGCTGATGGGCAGTTTTTGATGACACAAATCATGCAATTTGCGATAGACAATGGCAAAACAGATTGGGTAAAATCTTGTGCAGATTACTCCAAAAGATTGGGAGAAATATCGCTTGACAATGGCAAAAGTGCCTTGATTTATGCCCTTGAAAAAAAGCAAACGGGCATTTGTCGCCTCCTTTTTTCGGACGAAACGGAGCTAAATAAGCAAATGAATGGCAAATATTTTCTGTTAGAAGTGGTAGAAAAAGGGGAAAAAGATATTTTTTCGGACTTGCTTAACACCCATAAAATGGATACAGAGGTTAAAAATGATGCACAAGAAACAGCGATTTTGATTGCAGCCCGCAAAGGCAGCAAGGACATGGTGCAAGCCCTAATCAACCACAAAGCGGATTGGGAAGCTGTAGATAACAATGGAAATACGGCTTTGTTATTGGCAGCAAATGGCAAATATTTGGACGTAGTACGGGCATTGCGCGAGACAAATTGCAATCTTTTTGCGCGTAACAAAAAGAATTTGCAGGCTTTGCATTATGCAGTTATCAACAAAGACATTTCTATGGTGGATTATTTGCTCAAAAATGGGGCAGAAGTAAACGCAGCAGGGGAGTTTGGAATGACAGCTTTGCATTATGCAGCGCAAAGTGGGAGTTTTGAAATCGCCCGTTTGTTGGTAGAAAAAGAAGCTGCTAAGGATTTGAAAGATAATTATGGCAGAACACCCGCAAAAGTGGCTACGAAATATAAGCAAAAGGCGTTGGCGAAGTTTTTGAAGCCGTAGTCGAGATTTCACGCAGATTTTCGCAGATGAGGACGCAGATTTCACGCAGAAGAAGAATAGTTAGGCAAGCTTCATTTGCGAAAATCTGCGGTTAAATCTGTGAAAATCTGCGCGAATTGAAATTAATTGATAGCAAATTCCGAGAAAGCCCTCATATTAGGCGATTTAAAGCCCAATACAATATCGCTTTTTGGCACACCTTCATCTAATAATTCCTGCCCAATATTAAAATCTGTGCCATCTCGTCTCAGCCAAATCCTGCCATTATCTTTTACTTCAAGGTGCATAAAACAGCCATAATCGCGTTTATCTCCTACCCAGCCATCTGTAAATAGGAGGTATTGCCCTCTTTCATCATCATACGCCTCTATGATTTCCCATTGATTACTTTGCCGAAAATTAGCAGCCATTTTGCTAAGTTGTTCTTTTACCAATTTGCGGTATTGAGTTACTTTATCCATGTTAATGCTTCTATTTCTATTGTGTTATATACAATAAGATGATGGTTTAGATGTTCAAAATGGTTGAAATTAAATATATCTTCACTGAGTTCTGTATAGGCATCTGCGGGCAAAGCCAAATACAGCACTCGCTCAGGGTCTGTGTTTTTCAAAGCACTTTGATACATTAAAAATTGTCCCAATGCGTGATAAAACTCTGTGAGGGTGGAGGCAGCCGTAAAACTTTTTACCTCAACGGCTATTTTTTCTGATTCTTTTTCTGCAATAATTACTCGCTCCGCACCTAAGTCAATTTGGGCAGATTTTCGCCCAATTTTAATATAAAAAGGGTCATCAGTAACTGTCCAGCCCTCTTTTTCTAAGGCTGTTCGTACTAAATCGTGTGTTTTGTCTCGTCTTGACATACATTTTAGGTATTTTGAAAAACAAAGGTACGTAAATTTGGGGGCAAAAGCCTATTTTTCTTTTGGTTCTTCAACAGTTATTACGGGCTGTTACAAACAGCCGCCGTTTGTGTCCTCACAAACGGCTCAAAACCTCGTTTGTGAGGACACAATAGCCGTCAGGCTATCTTTTTCCGAAGGCAAAAAATGGCATTTTTCGGTCATTTTTGGTAGCCCTTTGCCATGGCAAAGGGCTACCAAAAATGATTTGAACGAGATAACATAGCCAAAATGGGCTATATAATCTTAGCCTGACGGCTATGGTGAGGACACAAACGAGGGCGTTCCGTAATAACTTTTGATGACCCTTTCTTTTTTAGCTTCAAAAGCAAAAGCAGCGACTAACCCTATCCCCCTTTTATACGTACAAAAGTCATCAAACAGCAACAAGTCAAAATTCTATGAAAAAAAAGCTATTATCCTTTGATGCTCAAAACATATTGAGCCGCATGGCGCGTCCTTTTGTCGAAAATATGACAGGCATTTCGAGAATTAACCAATTATATGCCTCTTTAACACAAGAAAATACGAATGCTACGGCGTTTTCAGAAGAGATTTTGCAGAAATTAGGGGTTTCTTATACTTTGCCGTCCGAAGAGGCTTTGCAGGAATTGCGAGAAATCAAGGGACCTTTGGTCTTTGTTTCCAACAATCCTTTGGGCGGCGTAGAAATTCTTTTGATGATTGTCTTGATGCAAAAAATTAGGGAGGATTATCGGCTTGTGGGAAATGACATGTTGGCGGAGATTGAGGAGTTGGAAAAAGCCATTATTTCGATAGAAAAAACCCATCATCAAGCAGAAAAAACCTCATGGGGGCTTCAACTTATTTCGTATTTGCAAGAAGGGGGAATGTTAGCTTTGTTTCCAAATGGAGAAAATAACGAAACGCATATTCCCGGCATGGCTTTTCAACGGCAGGATTGGGACGAGCGACTTGCCCGTATTTTTTTGCTGACAAAGGCTACGATTGTCCCCATTTATTTTCATGGAAAAAGCAGTTTTGTGTTTCAATTTATGGGTTTGATTTCGCCTAATTTCCGCAAAAAGCTACTGCCTTGGGAATTTCTCAATAATTCGTACAAAAAAATAGCTTTTAGGCTGGGCAAAAAAATCCCGATTTCGCGCCTCGAACAGTTTGACGGGCAAGACAAATATGAGGCAATCAACCGCTATTTACAGGCTAAAATTTACTTGCTGTCGCTGCATTTTCTCACAGATACGGAAATGAATATCACCAAAATCCAAAATACTTTGTTGGCTTTTTGGGGAAATGAGGCAGATGCAAAGCCGATAATTGCGCCGATTCCTACGGTTACTTTGCAAGCAGAATTGCAGGCATTGCCCCAAAATGCGTTGTTAGTAGATACAGAAAAAATGCAAATTTGGGTTTTTAAGCAAAAAGATGCCCCTAATATTATGCAAGAAATCGGCAGATTGCGGGAAATTACGTTTCGGGAAATCGGCGAAGGTTCGGGAAAAGCCTGTGATACTGATGTTTTTGATACGTATTATTATCAACTTTTGCTGTGGGATAAGCAAAAAAAACAAGTGGCAGGCGGCTATAGAATGGGCAAAACTGATGAGATTTTGCAAAAATATGGCTTTGAAGGCATTTATATTTGTACGGTTTTTAAGGTAAAAGAGGAACTTTTGCGCCATATTCAGCCCGCACTTGAATTAGGTCGCTCTTTTATCGTCAAAGAATATCAACGTAGTTATCAGCCCTTACTTTTGTTGTGGACAGGTATTTGTCAGTTTATTGTGCAGAACCCGAAATATCATTATATAATGGGCCCTGTGAGTATTTCGGGCGAAATGAATGCCATTTCTAAAACGCTGTTAATCAATTTTTTAGAAGACAATCAATTGGCAGAAGGCTTGGCAGAATGGGTAAAACCTAAGCATAAATTTCGCAAAAAAAGAGCAGCAGCCGAATATTATCATAGTTTTTCTACTAATGATATGCGGGATTTGAATGATGCGATTGTGGAATTGGAAAAAAATAACATGGGGGTTCCTGTGTTATTTAAACATTATCTCAAAATGGGAGCAAAAATGCTGGCGTTCAATGTGGACCCCGATTTTTCTGATGTCTTAGACTGTTTTATGATGACGGATTTGCTCAAAACGGATAAGTTTCTCTTGCAAAAATATATGGGAAAAGAGAATTTGGCGGCGTATTATGCGTTTCATGGGTAGGGCTACCGCACCAAAATTCTTTTGTCGATTTAGCTACTCTGAACACAAAAATATTAATCTTATAATTTACCACTAAGGCACGAAGGAAACTAAGGAAAGAAAAAATGTGTCTTAGATTCCTTCTTTTACCTCATTGCTTCGTGATTCTAATGCCTTAGTGGTGAGAAAAATATCTTTTTGTTCACCACTTAATTTTGGCGCAGTAGCCCTATTTCATGGGAAATGAGGGGCAATCTTTATCCTTTTTTTCCTAATTCTGCCTCCCGTCCCAGCTTACTATGCCAGTAGCCATACACAAAATAAATAACCAAGCCCACAAACAGCCAAATAATAAAACGCATCCAATTAGGAAAACCCAAGGTAGAAAGCAAATACGAGCAGCTCAACAAGCCCAAAACAGGAATGAGGGAGTATTTTCGCAAGAAAGTATAAGCCGAAATATAGGCGCAAAAGGCAAAAAATGTCCACGTAGGAATATTATGCTGCCATTTTTCAAAGCCACCTTCAAAAGAAAAGGTCTTGCTTACATATCCTTGAATATCAGCATTTTGGCTCAAAAATAAATATGCTATTGTTCCCGCAAAAACAACAGGAACAATCAACTGCCCATTTAGATAAGGCACTTTGAACTTAGGCTCAGGCAAATCTGTCCTGTTTTGCAGCAATAAAATGCCGCCACACACCAAAATAAACGCGAACAATGTGCCAATGCTACACAAATCGGTCACCAACGCCGAATCCAAAAACATAGAAGGCACAGCAACAATAAAGCCTGTGAGCAGGGTAGAAAAGGCTGGGGTTTTGAATTTTGGGTGGATTTCGGCAAACTTTTTGGGCAAAAGTCCATCACGACTCATGCTCATCCAGATGCGGGGCTGCCCCATTTGAAACACCAACAAAACGCTTGCTGTAGCAATCAAAGCCGAAAAAGCAATCATTCCGCCTATCCAATTCAAACCCCTTGCCGTAAAAGCATTGGCAAGAAACGCCTCATTATTGAGCAAATCGTACTTGACCATACCCGTCAAAACCAAAGAAACGCTTACATATAAACCTGTCGCAATCAGCAAAGAATACATCATGCTACGTGGCAGGTCTCGCTGCGGATTTTTGCATTCTTCGGCGGTCGTAGAAATGGCATCAAAGCCGATATAAGCAAAAAACACTGCCGAAACGCCTTTCAAAACGCCTGTTGCCCCATTGGGCGCGAAAGGAACCCAGTTTTCAGGATTTATATAAAATGCGCCTATAATCGC
>JAYUZN010000353.1:0-5844 GCA_043751755.1 Bacteroidota bacterium
AGGCAGAGAACATTTCGCTTGCCTCACATGCTGCATAAACGAAGCGCAAGGCTAAAACACATGCAGCACGTAGTCAAGCGGTGGCGTTCTGCGATAGTAAGATAAGAAAATACGAATGTTCAATATTTTAATTTACATATTTTTATTTCATTATGAAGAAATTTTTCAACAAAACAATTCTTTACATCTTAATGCCAACATTAATAATGTCTAATGTAAGTTGCACTGGGGATCCCGAGTGCGATTCGTCCATTATAGACTTGACAATTCAAGTTTCCATTGCTGCTGGGAGTACAATTATTGCAGGTGTACCTTTTAATGTTGGAAGTTTAATACCTTGCGCATTGAAAACAGGGGTAGATTGTCAAGACCAAATAAGAACAGCTGTTGCAAGCGTTGCAAAAATGGCTACAAGTAAAAAACAGGCATCGGGTCAATACACAAATATTGAAAATAAGAACTATAATGTTCCCCAAATTCCAGCGGACTCGCAAGCAAATACAAATGTAGCGACCACATTTACAGAGCCTGGCGATTATCAAATTATAACTTTTGCCGATGTGCAAAATAATGTAAATGAGTTTGATGAGAACAACAATAGCTCAAATCCTCTTAATGCAGGAGCAAGAATGGTTTCTCAAACCATTCATGTTTTGCCAAACCCTAATTATAAGAAACCTGCAAATGCACCGACTGTAATCATGGAAATCGGAGAAACAAAAATCGAACCTATTAATCATTACAAATAATGTATAAAATATTTGCTATATTGTTATTTATTTTTTCTATTATCACTTTTGTTGGTTGCGACCCCAATTTAAAAAATGAATGCAAAATTCAATGCCAAAATGGGGGGACTTGCGAAAATGCTGCTTGCAAATGTCCAGCGGGTTACTCTGGCGCAGATTGTAGCACCATTGATACGCCTCCTGCTGATACAATTTATTTTAGTGTTAATGGAGTGAGTTTTTCAAAAGGTACAATTGCGAGCATAACACCAACTTCTGCTTATGTTTTAAGCGATTTTCGTAGTATAACGGGAGTGCAAGTTGTGGATCATGGTCATTGTTGGTCAAAAGTTAACCCGTTGCCAACCATTTCGGATAACCATAAATCTTATGGAACAATGGCAAGTCCGCAAAGTTTTACAACTTTAATGGATAATTTAGACCCCAATACCGTTTATTATGTTCGTACCTACTGTATTGTAAATGGTACAACTTATTACCATGAAAGAGCAGTAGCATTTACAACACTTCCGCCACAAGCACCCGTTCTTACAACAGGAAGTGTTAGCAACATTACGACTAACTCTGCTTTCATAACGGGTAGTATTGATAATTTGGGAACTTATCCAATCATAACTTATGGACATTGTTGGAGTGTTTTCGGAAACCCTACAATTAATGATTCAAAAACAACTTATACCTCCAATAATACGGCAATAACTTTTAATAGTATTTTATCTGGACTTTCAGAATATAAAACATATTTTGTAAGGTCGTATGCTATAAATAGCAATGGACAAGTTTTTTATGGAAATGAACAGTTTTTTATAACTGAAAGTTCTATTGCAGTTGTTGGAGGACTTTTATCATACTACACATTTGACGACGGCACTGGGGCGGATTTAATCTCAAATTTTAATGGAAATTTATACGGACCTGTTCCTAGTAATGATACACCAAAAGGAATCGGTTCGTCTATGAGCTTTGATGGTGTTGATGATTATATGCACGTTGTTCAAACTCGAAACTATTCCAACTATAGCGTTAATTTATGGATGAAAACCAGCGATCCGTATGGAGGGTTGGTAATGGCACAAGCTGGAAATTGTGGTTGGAGTGGTTTATCAATAGATGGAAGTAAAGTCTCTACTATTTACAAGTTTGACGTTGATATATCAACAATATTACTAAATAATCAATGGCACATGCTAACTTTTGTTTATGATGGAAATCAGAATATAGGGTCTTACTACATTGATGGTGTATTAAGAGAGAGTAAATCGTCCTGTAGATTACTCATAGATAACGTACAAACCTACTACGGTGGGAGAATTAATTGCTATGCTAATTACTTCACAGGTAAATTAGATAATATCAGAATGTATAATAGAGTGTTAAGCCTGTCTGAAATACAAGAATTATACATTTTGAAAGAATAAATAAAATCGCAGAACAAGGGTGCTACTGTCGAGCGTGGCGAATCTAAGCGCAAGCCAACACACCGCCCCGCCCGCAGTAGCACATTTCGTTATGCACCATGAGGGGGATAAACAAAACTTGAATAAGTATTGTTAAATAAGACGTATGGGAACTCGTCAATCCAACATGTTAATCATTTTTTATTTTTTACTCAAACAATTATGAAAACAATCAAAGTATTTTCATTTTTACTACTTTCACTGTGTATTATTCAGGGTAATGCCCAAGTAATTCAGAAAGATTTATTGGACATTGTAAACAATTCCCAATATATCTTTGAGGGGACTGTAATACGTACAGAATCTTACTGGAACTCAAACCAAGATTTTATTTATACCTCCCATACACTTGAAATCCACAAAATTTTCAAGGGAAACTTGCTATGTGGGACGATTGAAATTATTACGGCTGGCGGAAGGGTTGGAGATGATGAGATAGAAGTTTCTCATAACCTGACCTTATCAAGGGGCGAAAGAGGGCTATTTGCTTGTAATGATGCTAGTTTTCCCTCTTCAGCCATAGATTTTTATCCCGAAACAAACCAAATGCCCTTAGAAGTAACTTATAGCGAACAAGGATATTTCAAATACTATGACGATATGGTCAATGTAGCAGCAGCCAATATATTTCTCTCTTTTGATAGTTTGGCACAAGTGTATGATGTTGTTGAACTCTTAACCCAAGTTAATTATATTGATTGTAATGCTGGATTGGTAAGCAATATAAGTAATCAAAACATCCAAGCCAAAAAAGCTAAAATAGAAGATGAAGCAACATTTCCTATATATTCTAGAAAAGAATACGAGGACTTAATGCAAAAAATGGGAGAAAAACAACGAACCGCTATTGTCGAAAAAACCATGACGAATAGCTTGGCTTATACTTTTGCAAATATTCAAATTACAGGAAATGTCCAAAAATATTTGGAGTTTGATATTAAACTTGCGGCAGACGATAATAGTTCATTCTTTGATACGGGATTGGCTCGCCTTGCTTATGATACCTTAATATTAGGGTCAAACGCAGTAACTAGTGGTAATATTATGGTAACAAGAGGTACGGTAATGTCTTCACTTGCAGATTATTACAATCCTGTGTTGGGCGATATAACTCCTGATGTTCTTGCGATAGGTGTTACTGCTCAACTAACAGTACAAAATCGTTATAACCTCACAACTACTGCTACAGATGTAGTACATGTTAAAATGAAGTATAAAGATTGTAAAAAAGTAGGAGGGCTTGTATCGTTTACAGACTATAGCATTATGCAAGGGCAATCATTATATACTACTTCTGCTAATGGCTCAAATTTACTCAATTATCCCAGTATTAATTGGAGCCTTCCATTAGATATCCCCTCTTGTAATACTGAAATAACCGACTTCAATCCTAAATCCCTCAATGGAGGAATTGGGAATATTTTGCAAATAAAAGGTAAGTTTTTTGGCGCAAATCGAGGGACAGGGAATATTTTTTTGAGAGATGCGGATAATGGAGGGCTTACCTATTTAGGTATGGATGTAAACGATTTTGTTGTGGGCGGGTGGAGTGATACACTGATTAAAATTATTGTTCCCTCAACAGTAGATTCTAACCTTATTGGTACACAATATACAAATAGAGTAGTAGGTAGTGGAACGATAAAAATTCTAACAAACTTGGGAGATACTACTTCTACTACCTTTTTGCCAACTCCTAAACTTACTATTGGTTATTCTGTTTCTAATTACATTGTTAGAATACCTGGAAATATTCATAATGGAGAGAAACGAAGAGAAGATTTAGTGGACGACACTAACGTAGCAGGGATAAGCGGGTATGATTTTTATGTGGACTCAACCTTATTTAACAGACCTTACGAATATAATACGGTAAAGAAAGCTAGTAATGATTGGGTTTGCCAAACAAAAGTACCCTTCAAATATGTAGGGGTTTTAAGTATAAACTTAGATTCTGCAAAAAAGGATAATAAGAGTACAGTAATTTATGGATTTCCCAAAAACGCTGCTTCTCTAATGGAAACCATCAACCATAGGAGTTATTGTACTATAACAAATGAGGCAATAGTATTGGAAATCGATATAGTGATTAGAGATGGAAATAATTGGTTTTTAGATACCACAAGCTTTGATACACTGCCTGCTGGTAAAAACGATTATTATGAATCTGTGTTGCATGAAATTGGGCATGGTATTGGACATAATCACGTAAATCAAAAAAATGCTATTATGTTTCCTTATTCCAGTAATACAATTCCAGTACCTCCTAATCTGCGTAAAATCTATCTATATGCTGATACTGATGCTGTTAATGGAGGTAAAGATATTGTAGATAGAAGTGTTTCAACTATACATGGCTGCAGTTATGCGAGCATTCAGTATCTGCTGGGTTCAAATTGCCCAACATTAGGCGTTAATACAGAAGATGTATTGCGACCTATAATTGTTTTTCCGAATCCTTTTGATGATTATATTCATTTTCAATTCTATTCAAACGAAAGTGAAAATGTTACCATTACCCTATTGGATATGCAAGGAAAAGAAATTACACGAAAAAATATAAATGTCCTTAATGGGTATAACGAGGTAGATTTAACAACTTCAAGTATTTCTTCAGGAATTTACTTTGCAGTGATAAAAGGACAGAATAATGTATCAACTGCTAAAGTAGTAAAACAATGAGAAAGTCATGCCAATTATTGTTTTTTGTATGTTTAGGAGTAATAGCTTGTAAAACTCATGATTATGGTAAGCAAAAACAGGTTATTACTTCTGTGCCAAACCCTTGTGATACATTTCAACAGGTATTGAAAAGGTATTGGCAATATGATTCCATAAACAGATATTACAAATCAAGTTATGATTTTTCTCTTTATGAATCGAATAAACATGAGCCGTTTAAATGCTGTTTATATCATTTATCCTACCCAGAAATAATAAAATATTTTGGTAAGCCAAATGATAGAAACGAAACATCATTATTTTATTATACAAGCACTGATTGTTATGATAGAAGTTCACAAACTTGTCATTTTATGGAAATAACATTAGATAGTTTAAATCGAATTTATATGATAAGGGATATAATTTCCGAAAGTATGGAATAAAGAGTAAAATTAAAAAATGAAAAAGGTGCATAACAAAGGTGCTGCTGCCAAGAGAGGCGACACCAAGCACAAGGCAAACGCACCGCCTTTCCTGCAGCAGCACTTGGCGTTGTATGAGATAAATATAGCCCGTCAAGCTAAACGTATCTCCAGCCGCACAAGGCAGAGCAGCGCGCCGCCCACAGAATCCACGCTCCGCGCCCCTCTGCCTTTTCCGTCCGCACGCAGGGTTGGTAAAAAATAAAATGAAAGATTAGCGTAAAAATTCTATCTTTGCAGCAAAACATTGTATAACAAATGAATCAATTAATTTTAGGGGATAATTTAGAAGTTTTGCGGAAAATGGATAGTGAAAGTATTGATTTAATCTATCTTGACCCACCGTTTTTTAGTAATCGTAATTACGAAGTAATTTGGGGCGATACAGGCGAGGTGCGCTCATTTGAAGACCGATTTAGTGGGGGAATTGACCATTATATTTCGTGGCTAAAAGAGCGAATAGAGGAAATGCACCGTATTTTAAAACCTACA
>JAYUZN010000354.1:0-5848 GCA_043751755.1 Bacteroidota bacterium
CCGTTCGTCTAATTGACCGAAATACAATAAATCCATAGAACTTAACGATAACTTTTCCATATTAATTATTTTGAGGCAAAGATAACTTTTTTCTGCTAACTAGTGAAAATTAATTTTCTCGCGTCCCTAAACATATATTCTCGATATATCTTATTGATTATCATATATTTATACTAACTTTCAACTCTCAACTTATAACTTTCAACTACTTAATACAAAATTTGGGGTCAAATCCAAAAATGAGTTACAAAGTGGTTATAGAAACTACAACAATTATAATATTTTTTGTACTTTAACATAAAATATTTCATTAGCAGCAGCTTACTTTTTGGTTTGTAGAAAGGAGGTTTACTTCGGCATTGCAGCCACAGTCATTTTTGACTTTTTCGGCAGAAACGGTGCAGCAAGCAGAAGCCTCTTCCTGCTCGTAATGTGGGTCATTAAATTCCGCATCTTCGTGAAAATAATAGACTTCCCACTGAAAGCCGTCAGGGTCATTTGCCCAAAATTTGTCTTGTTTGGCAAAGCAGCAGCTTGTCCCGATTTCTTCTTTTGAGACCAAATTGAAGGCTTTTGCTGTGGCGAGTTTTTCTGCCAATTCTGTCTCTGTTTCTACCTGAAAGCCCAAATGCCCAAAATTGGCTTGTACTCTCTCGGCATTTTCTACAAAAGAAATGATGAGAGAAGGCTTTTCTAAGGTAAATTTAGCATATTTGGGTTTTACCTTTGTCGGTTCCTGCCCAAAAAACTGTGTGTAAAAAGCTACGGATTCTGCTATGTTACTTACATAGAGACTCACGTGCATTCTCGGAAATGGATTGTACATGGGAAATTGAGAAATGAAAGTTGAAAGTTGAAAGTTGAAAGTTGAAAGTTGAAAGTTGAAAAATAAGAAAAGTAAGGAATGAAAAATGACCCCTAACTGCTAACTGCTAACTGCTAACATTTGGCTTTTTTGTCGGCGATATTTGTAACCATATTTTCAAAATACGCCTGCAAAGTCCCCAAAGCCACTTCGTCAATGCAGTAACAAATGGCATTTCCTGTTACATTTCCCTTTATCAGCCCTGCATTTTTGAGTTCTTTGAGGTGCTGCGAAATGGTAGGCTGCGCCAAAGGCAACTCGTTCACGATATCGCCACAAATACAGCCTTCGACCTGCAACAAATAGTCAAGAATAGCGATTCTTGCAGGGTGTCCTAATGCCTTAGCTAGCGTAGCTAAGTGGTTTTGTCGGTCTGTAAAATGTTCTGTTTTAGTTGCTCCCATAATTTTATATATTATTTGATTGCAATATTACGATATATATTTGGAACTACTAAATTATTTTAAAAATACTTTAAACTAAATTTATTTTAAAAATATAAAACACTAATAATCAATATATTAAACAATAAGTATTTATTCCCTTTTCCTTATTCCTTATTCCTTATTCATTTTTTCTGTAACTTTGCACAAAATTTTAGAACAAGTCAATGCCCAACATTCCGCCAGAACAACAATTACAGCGACTCGAAGAGGTAAAAGTATTATTTTCAGCGTATTTAGATACAAAAGGGCATCGTAAAACGCCTGAAAGGTTTGCTATTTTGGCAGAAATATACAACAGAAGCGACCATTTTGATGTGGAATCTTTGTATATCGAAATGAAAAATAAGAATTATCGGGTCAGTCGTGCGACTGTTTATAATACCTTAGATTTGCTCATGGACTGCGATTTGGTCAAAAAACATCAATTTGGCACAACACAAGCCATGTATGAAAAATCTTATGGACACAAGCAACATGACCATCTTATTTGTGAGACTTGCGGCAGAGTACAGGAGTTTTGCGACCCACGTATTGGCATTATTCAGAAAATGGTCAGCGAGTTGATGCAGTTTGAGATTCATTCTCATTCGCTTACCTTGTATGGCACTTGCAAAGACGAAAATTGCGAGGGAAGGCAGAAGAGAAATGAAAAATGAAAAATGAAAAATAAGAAATGCCAAAAATAACTATTGACTAAGAACTACGGAAATCTTTCCAGAATAGAGTATCATTGCAGAATGGGTAGCTCCGTAGGAGCGAAATATTTATAGAAATATCCGAAACCCGCACTCTTTTAGCTCCGTAGGAGCGAAATATCTATAAGAGGCGGAAGGTAATCGTTTTCTATAAATATGCTATCCCTACAGGATTAAACACAAATAATTGAAATTTTTACAGACTAAATATTAATTTTTTTTGAAATAAACGAAATAATAAATTATTGCTCATTTTTCATTTACTTATATATGGAATTTACACATTCTTTTCATAATCAAACCATTACCTATCACCTCAAAGGCAGATTGATAGGCGAATATGACGGAACAGCCATTACAGAAGCCGTTGCCAATAACATTGCAAATGGAGACACCCATTTTGTCCTCAACCTCAAAGAATTGGAGCATGTCAATAGTATAGGTTTGGGCGTAATGGTTACTTTGCTTACGAAGGCGCGCAAAGCAGGGGGCGAATTGGCGTTGGCAAGCCCTTCGACAATCATCAATTCTATGTTGATGATAACGAAATTGAACACGATTTTTAAGGTATTTTCTTCTGTGGAAGATGCCGAAAACTTTCACGCAGATTAACGCAAATGATAGCAGATTTCGCAGATATAGTATGTATTTTATCTGCGAAATCTGCCTTTATCTGCGAAAATCTGCGTGAAACCTCCAAATATCTCACTTACAAAAAAAATGATAGACGTACTCTTAGGCTTACAATGGGGAGACGAAGGCAAAGGCAAAATTGTAGATGTCCTTGCCCCAAACTATGACATTGTAGCCCGTTTTCAAGGGGGTCCCAACGCGGGACACACCATTATTATTGAAGGCAAAAAACAAGTATTACACTTGATTCCTTCGGGCATTTTTCACCCCAATTGCATCTGCATAATAGGCAACGGCGTGGTGATAGACCCCATTGTTTTGCGCAAAGAAATCGAAGCATTAGAGGCAGAAGGCATACAAGTCCGCAGCCGTTTGATGATTTCGCAAAGGGCGCATATAATCCTTCCGTCCCACAAACTCTTAGATGCTGCCAGCGAAAAGGCGAAAGGAACCGCCAAAATAGGCTCTACTTTGCGTGGAATAGGACCTACTTATATGGACAAAACAGGCAGAAATGGGCTAAGGGTAGGCGATTTGTTGTCTCCCCATTTTCAAGAAAGATACACACAATTAGTCGCAAAACACGAAGGCTTGTTGGGCATGTACGATTTTGAATACGATTTGGCAGAAGGCGAAAGCGATTTCTTCGCAGCCCTGACCTTCATGCGCACCATGCCTATCCTCAATTCCGAACAATACCTCAATGATGCCATTCTGGCGGGCAAAAAAATCTTGGCAGAAGGCGCGCAAGGTACGTTATTAGACATAGATTTAGGAACTTATCCTTTTGTAACAAGTTCAAACACCACGACCGCAGGGGCTTGTACAGGGCTTGGCATTTCGCCTAAACACATTGCCAAAGTATATGGCATTTTCAAAGCCTACTGCACAAGGGTAGGAAGTGGTCCTTTTCCCACCGAATTGGACAATGAAGTCGGGGAAACCCTGCGCATAGAAGGCAAGGAATATGGCGCAACCACAGGACGCAATCGCAGAATAGGTTGGCTTGATATTCCCCTCCTAAAATACACAGTTGCCATCAATGGCGTAACGGATTTGGTGATGACAAAAGCTGATGTTTTGTCCATTATGGACGAAATCGAATATTGCGACACTTACGCGCTAAGAGGAGAGAGCCTTCAAACCTGCCCTTTCGATTTAGCGGACGAGGACTTGAAACCTCAATACAAAACCATGCCTTCATGGGGGCAAATCGCAGACATTACAGAACTTGCTCAAATCCCAGCTGCCCTCCGCAACTATATAGAAATGATAGAAAAAACAGTGGGAGTGCCGATAACTTATCTGTCTGTAGGTCCGGATAGGGCGCAGATGTTGAGTTTGTAAAAAGGGGATAGGGTGGCAGGCAGACTCAGAATATTTCGTATATTTGCTGTTATACTCAAAGTGGGATAGATTTTTCCGCATATTTTCCTGCAAACATGTCATTTCTTCAAGAAATGACATGTTTGCAGGAAAATACACCCCGTTCAAAGTATAGATTCAATCAATATGCCAAAAATCATCATTTATTTTTTCATTTGTATTTTCCCTTGCTTTCTTTTGGCGCAAAAAGCTGCCACACAAGACATTATTTATCTCAAAAATGGGAGCATTATTCATGGAAAAATAACAGAAGAGAAAGAAAAAGAATTTGTAAAAATTCAAGTTTCTGCGACAAATGAACTCTTTTTTCCGATGGACGAGGTAAAATCTATCACGCATCATGCCACCGTTTTAGCCGAAGATGAATGCCCCAAAAAGAGTATTCCCATTCACTACAAATCGAAAGGTATCTATGTAAATGTCTTTGGAAGTCATGGCTTTGGCGGTGGAGCGCATGGGGATAGATGGATGACAAATACCAATGTTATAGTAGGTTATATGTTTAATCGACATATTGGGGTAGGCATAGGTACAGGCTCTTATTGGTATCATGCTTCTGGGCGGCTTGCACCTTTTTATGTGGAGGCAAGGGGCGAATTTTTGAAGCAAAAACGCTGTGTACCGATTTATTATGGCAGATTGGGCTATGCTACAGTTATTGGAACAAGTGGGATTACGCAAGAGTTAAAAGCAGGACTTTTTTGGAATCTTGGCATAGGCTACAAAGAATATACGACTCGCAAGCATCAATGGACTTATACAGTGGGCTTGCAAAGTCAGGCGACTTATCAAAAATGGCAGGAACAAAATTGGGGGGAGCCTGTGCGTACTTACGAAGGGTATATTACCCTCAAAAGAATTGTGTGGAGCTGGGGAATAATGTTCTGATGGGTTCACGCAGATTTTCAGAGATAAGTACGAGTTAGGAATTATCTAACTGTATTTTGCGTTACCTGTAGCTTAGGCTTTAGCCTGAGCATCTCAAAATTTGCCGTTTCTGTATAACGCAAGCTAAAGCATGCGCTACACATACCGCAAATTTATCTGTTTAGTTTATTTCTCACTCATACTTATAGACAAGAATCTACGAGAAACTCTATTTTTTATAGGGTTATAAAACTGTTTGGCAAAAGATGTTCAAAAGCTACTTGTTGTTTTTGATAGCAAGGATTGATTTCATGATAGACTCTTTCTGGAAATTTGGGAAAATGATATATTTTTTCTCTTGCCAATTTTTCTATCAGGAAAAAGCCATTCCCTTTTTTATTTTTCAAGGCTAAATCCTTGTCTTTTATGCGGTTAGAGATATTTCCAACAATAAATAACTTCACTTCAAAGGCTTGAATATCAACAATAAGACTCAAATATACAGCTAATTTAAGATAGCTTGCACTCAACTGCATTTGAGCTTTTCGTATTTCACCTGTCCAAATCGTTGTTTTTAGTTCAAAAAGATAAATGACCTTGTTTTTTGCATCAATTACGATTTCGTCTGTAATGCTTTCCAAATTAAAAACAGCAGCTTGAGTAAAAACTTTACTTTGTAAGAAATCTTTGTTAATGATAATCAAGTCTTTCCCTATCAAGGTTACTTTGCAAGCATGAGCTTGTGGGGCAATTTCTTGGATTTCAACCTTGTCTTTGACTTCAAAAAAATCCTTATGATAAAATGCGTGTAATTTCTCTTTCATGTTATTTACCTGTATTATTTATTGCTAAGTATTAGTGAGAAATAAATTAGGAATATATTTTTAGCGTAAATTATTCATTATTACTCAATTATGCTAACTTTCAACTCTCAACTTATAACTTTCAACTACTTA
>JAYUZN010000355.1:0-11149 GCA_043751755.1 Bacteroidota bacterium
TCTTTCTACCGAAAAAGGAAAAGGTACGCAATCTACTGCAGGTTTTCGTGATTTGACCTTCGTTTTTCCGTCCAACAAAAAATTGGCTATAGCCTTTGGCTTTGCGCCATACAGTGCCGTAGGCTATACGGTTCGAGATACCTTTCGCACACAAATAGACACCAACAAAATCCTGTCCGTCATAGACTATGCAGGCAGAGGTGGGCTGAATCAGGCATTTGTAGGAGGTGCTACGAGCTTTTGGGGAAATCGCATTCGGGCAGGTGCAAACCTGTATTATGCCTTTGGAAATGTGCAGAATGAGTGGTCGAGCTACTTGTTTTATGGCGGAGCTGTACAAACTATTACTACCCGCAATTCTCATCTGAGTGGCATCGGGGCTTTGGTCGGCGTTCAGTATCAAGATACCCTCAAAAAAGATTCCACAAATGGCTCTATTTTGCTACGTTTGGGTTTGGTTACGGATTATAATGTATCCATGAATGCCTCACGCACAACGATTTATGGCGGAAACGTAACAGATACTTTGGGAAATGAAATCAAATCTTCTATCAATGTGCCTACGAAATATGGCATAGGTTTTGAATTGAGCAAGCCCCTGAAATGGTATGTTGCAGGAGATATATTGTATCAAAACTGGAAAAATTTCCAGTATTTTAATGATAAAATTGTGTATGGTTCCGATTTGCAGGCAGGGCTGGGAGGAGAATTTACGCCGAATATGCTGGGAGACAAGTATTTGCAACGCATAAGCTATCGAGGTGGCGGCTATTTTCACAAAACTTATTTAGACAATTTTGGCGGCAAATCGGTAACAGACCAAGGCGTTTCCTTAGGAGTTGGGATTCCTATGTCGCGCTCGAAACAAGCCTATTCTGAATATTTGGGTCGCTTCAACCTAAGTGTGGAATTGGGACAAAGAGGCTCTTTGGGCAGTCAGCCTTTGAGTGAGCTGTATTCAAGGGTGAGATTTGGGATTACGATTTCGGAAAGATGGTTTGTGAGACGGGTAGTGGATTAAAGGCAGCTGTAAAATAAATTTGTGGGCTGAAGAATAAATGTCTATTTTTGTGTTATAGCTAAACAAATATGTCAGAAATGATTTGTAAATATACACAAGAATAATGGAAAATTTATTTTCACGCTCAATAGAACTACTCGAACAACACCTTAATTCCCTTTCAACAGAAGAATTTGTAAAGGAATGGGACGCTTTGCCTTCTGTTGATTATGGCACATTTACCATTGAAAACTACTTGTCTTTGGTAGATTTCTATCAAAAGAGGAATACCTCCTATTTTACTCCCACCTGTCAATTTTGTGAAATTGAATGAAAAGCAACCATGAAACACACAGAAAAACCGCTTTCCAAAACCTTCTCGCATTGGACAATTGACGAGATTGTTCGTATTTTTGGCGTGAATGTAGCGTATGAAGGCATGGATATTCGCCCTTTGCTGCTACCCGAATTGTCGCCAACGGAAACGGAAGTCCAAGAGATTTCTTTTTTGCGGAGTCGCCTTGTGGATAATATTACCTTGTGGAACGAAGACGAGTTAGAATTTTTCTTTTTGTCGCCGTTTATTAATATGGTTAATTTTTATGAAAAACCCATAAAACCTTTCAAAGAAAGACCTTTGAAGGCGCAATTAGATGAGTGGACCCTATCTGGCGAGGTAGATTGGGTACTTTCCCATGGTTTTGGTAGCCCTGTCGCGCCCTTTTTTTGCCTCAAAGAATTCAAGAAAGCCCGTTCCCCCCTTTATCCCCCCATTTGGGGGGATAAAGGGGGGAACGACCCCGAAGGGCAGCTTGCGGCAGCTATGCTCGTAGCAGAAGTTTTGAATGACCTCAAATACCCACAACTCAACCGCCCTATTTATGGAGCCTATTTATTAGGCAGAGAATGGACATTCGTGCAAATGTACAAAAGACAAATGCTGCAAGCTATTCCTTTGTTGCTAACAGACGAAAGTAGCCTGCAAAAGATACTTATGGTCATGAAAAAAATGAAAGATATGGCTCTCAAAGAAGCACGAGAATTGCTCATTAAATAAACTTTTTATTCACATACAGCTACAGCTTCTGAAATAATAGGAGAAGAATTTGAAGATATATTAGCCATTCGCAAACAAAATAGAAAACAAAAAGTATGATAAATCCACTAAGGAACAAAAATTAAATAACATACCATTTTCTCACCACTAAGGCACGAAGAAACACGAAGCAATAGGGTAAAAGAAGACAACTAAGCTGCACTTTTTTTCTTAGTTTCCTTCGTGCCTTAGTGGTAAATTAAGATTTTATTCTTTTCGTGTTTCTAATAGCCGCTTTCCCAAAGAAAAACACACATTTCTTGTTCTCCACTTCTCCCAAAAGCCAAATATCATTATCTTTGCGAGGAATTTGAGGTTTAACTTATAAATATGCCTATTCAAAAAATAAGTTTTAGCAACTGGACACTTGACGAGTTAGGAGCAGCTTTTGGGATTGAGCAAATCTTTCAAAGCAACTTGCTTGCAGCATGGAAAAGTTGGGAAGTGCCTATCACAGAAATGGAGCTTCAATATTTATCAAAGTTGCAACATGTATTGCAACTTGCGGGAGATGAATGGAATGAAACAGAGCTTGAGAATAAATTCATAAGCCCCTTGATTATGCTTGCAGACATTGATAACATGGCATTTTCGTACTTTTTAGAAAGAGATTTTGGCGCAACTATAGGCGAATATGAGCTTTCGGGCATTGTTGATGGCTTAATTGCTACGGGCTTTCGTAGTCCACATATTCCTTTTTTTTGTATGCACGAATATAAGCGAGCGGTTGATAACAAAGGACATCCTAATGCACAAACCCTTGCCTCCATGTTAGTCGCACAATCTATGAATGATAGCGAGTACCCTATTTATGGTTTGTTCATTATTGGAAGCATTTGGCAATTTATTGTGTTAGATGGGAAAAAATATTGCATTTCTGAAAAATATGATGCTACAGTAAGCAATGACGGAAATCGAGATATATTGGGGATTTTTGCTATGATGAAATCTTTGCGTTTTATGATTGAAACGCAATTGCAGAAAAATGAAAAATAAGCCCCGAATTGCACGAATTAACACGAATTAACAGCCCTAATTCGTGCAATTTGTGGCTATAAAAACAGGCTCTGTGTAAGCCTTAATAAGAAATAGTGCCTATTTAAACGGCGAATCCGCCTCCTTTTTCATCACATTTAACACCATTTTATCCATAAAACCTGGAAACCATTTGTTGAGAAAAACCGTAAGTTTGCCTTGCGTGGTGAGGACGAGGCTGCGTTTTCGCTTCACAACTGCCTGGTAAATATGGGCTGCACATTCTGCCGAAGTCATCATTTTATCCTCTGTGCGTGGCGTTTCGCCTTGCGAAGTACCGTCTGCTGTGAGGGCAACTTTGCGAATATTCGAGGCAGTAAAACCTGGGCAAGCTATCATCACATTCACGCCTCTGTCCATGACTTCGGGGCGCAAAGCCTCTAAAAAGCCTTGCATAGCGAATTTGGAGGCAGAATAGCCTGTGCGGGCGGGCAAGCCTCTGTAGCCTGCAATCGAGGAAACCCCCACGACTGTGCCTTTGCTCGCAAGCAAATGTTCGATAGCATAGCGCGTGCAATACACTGTTCCCCAAAAATTGACCTGCATCACTTGTTCTAACACAGCAAGGTCTAAGTCTTCAAACAAGGCACGCATAGAGATTCCTGCGTTGTTTATCAGCACATCTATTCCCCCAAAAGTGGCTATTGTTTTGTCTATCAACTGCTTACAATCTTCTGCTTTGGTTACATCTGTGGGGACGCATAGCACTTTTACGCCATATTTACGCAAGTATTCGGCAAAAATGGCTAATTTATCGGCACTTCGAGCCGCAATGACGATATTTGAGCCATTTTGGGCAAAATGTGTGGCTAATGCTTCGCCAATTCCGCTTGAGGCTCCTGTGATGATGATGGTTTTATTTTGCATAGTTTCGCGCAGATTTTCGCAGATGAAAGCAGATTTCGCAGATATTTATCCTATTTTATCTGCGAAAACCTAAGGCATCTGTGATAACGAAAAGTGAATTAGCTCCTTTTGTTGAGCCTGATACGAATGCCCAAATATAAGGCAAGAAAATTGATAAATAAAATAAGCCCTCCTTTTTCCCATGCTATTTCTTGATGAAAATACCAAGTTAGGTCTAAGAAAACACTCAAAATCATCATAAATAATAGAACAGCTATTCCTGTTGGCGGAGGCGTATTGTCATAAAAAGTGGTATGAATGGGAATGTTATAGTTTTTGGAAATGCTTGATAATTGTAACCAAGTAGCATCTGTTTCTGCCGAAATAAAAGGCTGTTGTAAGATGAGCGTAAAATCAGGGCTTTTCCAAGTAATATAATAACTTGTAAGATGTTTGTCATCTATACGGGCAATTTGGGCAATATTTTCCCAAGTTGTAAGCTGTTTTTGTTTAGCATAAATAAAAGTAGTATGCGACAATTCCCAAGTCAATTCTTTCTCATCAAAGACAAAAGTGGCATCAATAAACGCGTATTTATAATAAAAGCCAAAAGCGGCTGCCATCATAGCAAGACACAACAAAATGAGAAGGATAGGAGCAACTATTTTGGGAATTTCTGCGAAAGGGAGGAAATAAAAGCCTATTGCAGCGAGGGCAAATAGCAAAATGGCAGGCAGCCAAATCGTGAAATGTTGTTTGTGAAGTTCTGTATAAAGCATATTTTTTTCAGATAGGCGCAAAATTAACAAAAAATCGCAGATAAGTAAAAACCTATCTGCGAAATCGAAATTATACTTTAAGTACGAGTGATAAATGATATAAACATATTTTATTGATTATGATAAACTTATATTAACTTTCAACTCTCAACTTATAACTTTCAACTACTTACTTCATGTCATTTATAACCTGCATTGCCTCATATATATAAATATCTTGGCGAATGTTTTTCTTCCAATCTTCGTGCGAGCGTGTGCGAGACGTATCAGAAGCCACATAACTCTCATCAGCCTTGGGCGTAATCGTTTTCATATTCGCTATTTCCACCTCTAACGCCTTTTCGAGCTTGTCCGATTTTTCTTTCAAGCCTTTTTGTTCCGTTTGATAGGTCTGCAAATTGAGCGGATAGTTCATGCGGTCTTCTTGTTCCTTCAAATGTTTGGCGTGGTCATTCACCATTTGGAACGTAGGATTTGCTTCTATACGTTTTTTGCTATTGCGACGAAGTGCCTCATAATTCGGGATATTTTTCCACAAATCATACGCTACAGGCTTGATTTCGTCCCAAGGCATATAATGGTCTTGCTCCTTTTCGCCTACTTCGATAAAGGCAAAATTATCGGGTACGATAATATCAGGCACAACGCCTTTCAACTGCGTAGCACCGCCATTTATGCGATAGAATTTTTGCGTAGTCAATTTCACCTGTCCCAAAGGCTTGATGTCGCCTTGCCCTGACAAATAATCGTCAAGATTGAAGAAACGCTGAACCGTTCCTTTGCCAAAAGTCGAAGGGCTGCCGATGATTACGCCCCGTTTGTAGTCTTGAATCGCAGCCGCCAAAATCTCGGAAGCAGAAGCACTATAACTATTGATAAGCACAACTAACTTGCCGTCATATTGTACGCCAGGATAAAAATAGTTCTTATCTGCCAAGATATTCGGCTCGCCAAAACGCCCTTTTACCTGCACAACGGGACCTTTTTCAATGAATAAACCCGTCATATCCACGACATCTTGCAAAGAGCCACCGCCATTGCTGCGCAAATCCAAAATAATGCCTTGAATGCCCTCATCTTTCAACTTTTCGATTTCTTTTTTAACATCTTCGGAGCAACGGCGACCATTTCGGTCTTGAAAATCTGCATAAAAACGGGGCAGATAAATAAAGCCCATTTTCTTTTTAGATTTTGAATCTTCCAACACCAAAGACTTCGCAAAGGTATCTTCAATTATAACAATATCCCTTATGATGGTAATAACACGCTGCGTTCCATCAGGTTTTTTGACGGTAAGACGCACTTCTGTGCCTTTTTTGCCCCTAATCAATTTGACGGCATCACTCAAAGGCATATCTGTAATTTCTACAGGCTCTGCGTCTCCTTGTGCTACTTTGATAATAACATCGCCTGCCTTCAATTCGCCCTGACGTGCCGAAGCCGTTCCCGGATTGATTTCTTTTACTTTGATTTGTCCTTCTTTTTCTTCCAAAACCGCCCCAATTCCTTCCAATTTTCCAGACATAGAAATGTCAAAATCGTCTTTATCATCGGGTGGATAATAGCCTGTATGTGGGTCATATACGCCTGTTACAGTGTTAAGGTACAAAGAACGTCTATCTTCCATTTTGAATTTGGCGATACGCACAAAATAATCATCATTGCTTTTCAAGACTTTTTTACGTGCAGCGGCTTCCATTTCTACAAACGTTTTGGCATGATAAGAAGTATCTTTTTTCTCTTCCGCCTTTTTTTGTTCCGCTATCATATCTGCCACGCGCGTCATCGTTTGATATTTGAGGAGCTTTGTCCAGCGCAGTTTCAAGTCATCTTTGTCTTTGGCAAACTCCATTTTGTCAAACTTCATATCTACCGTTTCTACTTCGGTAAACTCAAAGGGTTTTGCCAGAATCTCTTTATAAAATTCCTGTGTTTGCTGATAACGGCGGTTCAAAATCTCCTCTGTTACGTCAAAAAACTCATAATTGAGGTCATTAATTTCATCGTCAAGTTTTGCTTTGTAAGTTCCCATTTTTTCGAGGTCAGTCTGCGTCAGAAAACGCTTTCCTCCATCAATACGATGCAGGTAGAGGTCGTACACCTCCTCCGAAAACTTGTCGTTAATGTCCATCGCTTCATAATGATTATCCTTCAAGTTTTTCATTAAGTACTTGATAATCATTTGGTTCTTGTCTTCGGAGATGTGCATATTGTATGCACTAAACCCAAAAAGCGTTACGAGTAAGGAGGAAGAAATCCAAATTTTAGCTTTCATTTTTTATGCTTCAAATTAAAGTCAAGAGAGAATTGCGGGCAGAGGTCTGCCCGATTTGTGATATATACGCAAAAGTATAGCATTTAGATACAAAGTGTACAAAATATCAAAAATATTACAAAAAAAAGGTCTGTAATAGGGTGGCTCACTTTTAGGGTGGCTCACTTTTGAAAAGTGAGCCACCCTATTACAATTAATAAAAATGGAAAATCAGCCCAACAGAATGATACTTAAATGCCCCAATAGTAACATAAGACAAGCTATTTTCATCTATTAAGCGGTCTCTTAATCCCAAAGAAAAACGTAATTCCGGGGCAAAAGGCAAGGCTTTTCGTATCTTTATTTTTCCATATCCTACGCCAAAATCAAGACTTACATCTGCTTTTTTGAGGGTAATTTTTTGAAGCGACCTATCCGTTTGAAAATTTATTTTTGGGTTTAGCCCTAAAAAGGCATAGAAACTATGTTCTTTTGCGGTCATTTTCCATACAGCTTGAATCGGCAAACAAAGATTTGTTTGTTCGTAATGCCAATTTTCTATGCTACGGCTGGTGTAGATATGGGTAAAATCGGCTTGGGACAGGTCGATACAAGGCAGCAAGCGAATCTGCCATCTTTCTACTAAGGGAAAAGAAATCATTATTCCTCCTTGAATACCAAAGAAATTTGTGCCTTTCATCTCTTGCAAAGTATCTCCATACGCAGCATATAAAGCATTGGTTTTCTGATAGTTCACTTTTGGAAATTGCCAAAAGGAACGGGTTAGCCCCCCATAAACGCCCCATAAGATTTTGGGGGGAGTTTGGGCAGAAAGGGGCGAAAAGCAAGCAAGGAATAGGAGTAATAACAAATAGTTTTTCATTTTATTTATTATAAAGCCATCTGCAAAGGTAATGAATTATTTTTATAATTTCCCTAACATATAGCATTTTTTTACGCCCTTTCCCTTTGCGTTCCTTGCGGTTCCCTTGCGTACTTTGCGGTAAAAAACGAAATTACCGCAAAGGGCGCAAAGGTTACGCAAAGTTCGCTATATCATCTTTGGTTTTCCCTTTGCGTTCCTTGCGGTTCCCTTGCGTACTTTGCGGTAAAAAAAAGATTGTCAAAGAACAAAAAAATTAGTCATCTGACTAAACCTTTTCCCTACAAATGCGTTTTACCTCCAAATTAGTCGTATGACTAACTTCTGTACATACCAAAAATGATAGATAAAAAAGAGCAAATTTTGTTGGCTGCGCAGGAATTATTTGCCGAAAATGGCTTTTCTGGCACGACTACCCGCATGTTAGCTGCGAAAGCTGGGGTAAACCTCGGTATGCTCACCTATTATTTTGGCACAAAATGGCAGATTTTTCAGGCATTGATAGAAAAAAGAAACAAAGATTTTGGGGCAATTATTCAAGATGCTTTGCACGAAGGAGAGGACGAATTTGAAGTTTTGGATAAAATGATAGATGCTTTTTTTGACTATTTTATGTCAAATGCCAGTTTTCAGCGTTGCTTGTATCGGGAAATGTCGCTCTGCAAAGACTCGCCAGAAATGGAATTTGCCGTTCAGCACATTGTCCGCAATCGCCAAAGAATCGCTGATTTTATCCAAAAAGGCATAGAAAACGGCAAATTTAGGCAGGTAGATGTGTATTTGACGATTTCGGCTTTTACTGGGCTGATTTTTCACACGCTTCATGCCGAGAGTTTTGCCCTCAAAATGATGAATGAAAACCCTAAAACGGATTCTATTTTTTCGGAAAAAATACAAACAAGATTGAAGGTTTTTATAAAAGATTATCTGCGAAGTCAGCTGTCGATTTCACGCAGATAAACGCAGATTTTCGCAGATGATTGGTAAGCGAAGGATAAACAAATCAAACTATTTCTCTTAAATCTGCGAAAAATCTGCGTCCCCATCTGCGAAAATCTGCGTGAAAAATAACACAACAAATATGAAATACATATTTTCTCACATTTTTTTTCTGTTTCCTTTTCTCCTTTTTGCCCAAAAACAGCAGCCCATAAACCTACAAACTGCTGTGCAAATGGGTTTGGAGCAAAGCAAGCAGCTCAAATTATCCACGCTCAAAACGGAGGCATATCAGGTAAAAGTGGCGCAATTCAAAAATTCCACGATTCCTACTTTAAGCCTGTATTCCAATTACAGCCGTTTGAGCAACAATATTGAGCCGTTCAAAATCACTTTTCCAAATGGGCAGGAACAGGCATTGAATCCGCAAATTTTGAATCAGTTTACCAATCGAGTTTCTTTGCAAGAAATGATTTTTGCAGGTTTTCGGGCAAATAATACCCTCAAATCTATGGAATTTATGGAAAAAGCAACTTCCCTTGACTACGAAAAAGACAAGGTAGAAATCAGCAATAACATAATTACAGCCTATTTAGGCTTGCAAAAAATGAAGGTCTCTTTGGCACAACTTGCAGACAGTCGCAAGCTCTTAGATGCCCGTTTGCAAGATGTCAAGAACTTGGAAGGGGCAGGAATGGCTTTGCTAAATGACGTGTTAAAAGTGGAATTAGCTATCACAAATTTGGAACAAACCCAGACAGAAGTTGCAACAGCGATTCAAATTGCCAATTATAATTTGGGCATGATGTTGGGTTTAGCGGCTGATACAGACATTGTTACGACAGAGGAAAACAGCCCAAAAGAAGTGGCAAATTTGGAGAGTTATATGACTTTGGCACTGCAAAATCGGGCAGAAGTACGAGCTGCGGATTATCGGGCGCAGGCTGCGAATTACAATATAAAAGTGGCAGGAGGAAACTACTATCCTACCGTCAGTGTAGGGGCGAATTACTACGTCAATCGCCCGAATCAACGGGTTTTTCCGCAGCAAGATGAGTTCAAAAATACGTGGGACGCAGGGGTTTCCCTCAACTGGAATTTGACGAATTTGTACAGTACAGGCAAACTCAAAGAGGAAGCAAATGTAAGTTTGCGCCAAACCGAAATGAGCAAAGAACAGCTTTCTGAAGGCATCAAAATGGAGGTAAATGCCCAATATCAAAGCTATCTTTCTGCCCTCAAAAAAATTGAACAATGTCAAAAAGCTATTATTCAAGCTACTGAAAATCAGCGTTTAATGAAGAATCGTTATGACGATAAATTGGTTACTTTGACGGATTTGTTAGAGGCAGATACGCAACTTCTGCAAGCCCAAATCAATGTCATTTCTGCCAAAATTGATGCACAATCTTTGTATTACAAACTACTTAAAGCAGTCGGAAAATAAGATTATTTTCTCACCACTACTTGTAGTGAGCTTGCCGAACTAAGGCACAAAGAAATACTAAGAAATTAGGTAAAAGAAGATATCTAAGCCCTGTTTTTCTACCTTTGTTTTCTTAGTGCCTTAGTGGTAAAATACAAGAAAAATTGTGGTAAATTACTTATAATTATGGAAAATACAACTCAAAAAACCCCCACAAAACGCATTATGCCCATCGTGGCAGGGGTCGTTATTCTGGGACTTTTGTACTTTATTGGCACAAAAATAATGTACAGTCTTCACAATGAAGACACCGAAAATGCGCAATTAGAAAGCAGCATTAGCCCCATTGTTTCACGCATATCCGGCTATGTAACCGCTTTGAAAGTCGCTGAAAATCAAGCCGTAAAGAAAGGAGATACCTTATTTATAATTGATGACCGAGACTTGAAATTGAAGTTGCAACAAGCCGAAATCGCCTTGAAAAGTGCGGAAGCAAATGTAGAATTAGTCAGAGCAAATGTAGCCACTACAGGCTCGGCAGTCATAACTTCTCACGCCAATGTCGAAACAACTTCGGCAGGCGTAGAAAGTGCAAATGCGGGCGCAGAAAGTGCGAATGCAAGTGCGGAAAGTGCGCTTGCGGGCGTAGAAACGGCAAATGCCAGCATTTCTATTGCAAATGCAGGCGTGGAAACGGCAAATGGAAATGTAGAAGCCGCAAAAATCAAGGTTTGGAAAGCTACTCAAGATTTTAATCGATATTCGGATTTATTGGCAAAAAAATCCGTTACACAGCAGCAATTTGACAATGCAAAAGCCGAAAAAGAAGGCGCAGAAGCACAGCTTTTTGTAGCCGAAAAACAGCTAAATACTGCCAAAAAACAGGTAGAA
>JAYUZN010000356.1:0-3588 GCA_043751755.1 Bacteroidota bacterium
CGCCATAGACAACAAAATCTATATGAATGCGCCTAATGGGGTTACTTATTTTCATGTGATAGCTACTCCCGATTCACAAGGATTGGCTTGCAATTTTCAACAAAGAGGCTTGCAATTGCCTTCTAAAAATAGCGCATCACTTCCCAACTTCCCAAACTACGCCTTAGGCGCATTGGCAGGTAGTAGTTGCGACACGCTTACCTCCATAAGCCAGCCTATACAAGAGATAGCAAATGTATATATGTACCCAAATCCTGTCGAAAACAGGCTACATATCGGCATGAATCACTTGCAAGGCGAAATAGCAATAAGTATCACAAACCAAGTGGGGCAGGTGGTCTATGCAGAAAAAAGTCTTACATCAAGTCAAGAAAAAACGATTTCTATGGTAGGGTTTCCGCAAGGCGTGTATTTTGTACAAGTGTTGGCAGGAGATAAGTTTTTCACACAAAAAATAATCAAAGAATGAAAAAATTAATGGTTTTTATGAGTTTTTTGTACGGGCTTTGTAGCCTATATGCTACAAATGAACGAATATTGAACGACATCTACTTTTCCACAATTGCCAAAGGGAATTTCATTTTTACCGAACCTCAAAAAGCGACTATCTCCAACATTGCATATCAATGTCCTTATACAGGTGGCGTAGCAGTGTATCGTGCAAGAGCCTTGCAATATGCTTTGACAGATGAAAATAGCTATGATGATGTAGCTACTTGCAATGCGCAAAACATTGCTTGGAGACATTCAAATGTAGGAAAAAAAGACCTTGTACAACTTTCTCTTTTTCCGAATCCTGCGGAGGATAAGGTATCTTTCTTGTTAAACAAAACGCTTGAAAACACTATAAGCATTGCTATCTATAACACTCTGGGGCAAAAAGTAGCAGAAATCGCTATTCCTGCAAATACCTTGAAAGTTAATTTTGAGGTAGAAACATGGGGAGCAGGTATCTACTACTATCAAACACTTATCAATCAGCAATTCTACGAAGGCAAATTTATCGTAGAATAATTTTATCATTGGACGGGTTAAGTACGTAAAATACTTAGCCCGTTTTTATTTATTCCAAAATATGAAAAAATTTATTATAATTCTACTATTATCTATATATTATCTTTCTTGCTTTTCACAATACAGATTAGATAGAAAGTGGCTATTGGGTTACCAAGGAAATGCCGTAAATCCGCCACATATAATTGATTTTACCTTTAATCAAGATAGCTTTGATATGTCTATGGTAGATATGCCCATAAGCTATTGCCGTACTGCTGTTACTATCTCAAACCCTAATACAGGTGAGATGGAATTTACCACAAATGGTTTTGTTGTTATAGATAAAAGCAATGACACTATGCAAAATGGAGCAGGTTTAAGTCCTTGTCAGTACCAAAATGATTTTATAGATGCTGGCAATACAGCTCCTCAAGGTTTGTTAGCTATTCCTTACCCAAATACTCAGAACAAATATATTCTTTTTCATGGACCTACTATTGTTAATTCTCTTGCATATAACTATAGACTTCAACATAGTATAATAGATATGGCTGAAAATAATGGTTTAGGAAAAGTGGTTCAAAAGAACATTTCTATTATTTCCGATACTTTACATCAAGGCATGATAACTGCTGTTAAACATGCAAATGGGCGAGATTGGTGGATAATAGTACCAAGATTATTTTCTGATGCCTACTACAAAGTATTACTTACAGACCAAGGTATAGTCAGTACAGAACATCAAGAAATTAATAATAGGTTTTTGCCTTGTAATGCAACTAATGCAATATTTAGCCCAGATGGAACAAAATACGTAAAACATGACCCATACTATAATATATGCCAAATGATGGATTTTGATAGATGCAACGGCTTGTTTTCAAATCACCATGTTATTCATTTAGATAGTACGGAAGTATTAGGAGGGGGGCTGTGTTTCTCTCCTAATAGCCGCTATTTGTACCTTGCCACTGCCCTAAATATGTATCAATATGACACATATTCGTCAGATTTAGAGGCATCACGGGTTTTGATAGATACTTTTGACCATTTTAGTTCGCCCTTTCCTACTGCTTTTCATTTGGCACAGTTAGCCCCTAATAGGAAAATCTACTGGAGTTCTACAAATGGTACAGATGTATTGCATGTTATCAATCGTCCCGATAGTGCGGGTAAGGCTTGTGATTTCAGGCAGCATGGTATCGCCTTGCCTGTATATATCTCCTTCGGCGTACCTCACTATCCCAACTACTATCTGGGGGCAATGGTAGGCTCTGGTTGCGATACTATCACTACTGCTACAAGCAAGCCTACAGAGATAGCCAATATCTATGCCTATCCGAATCCTACCAAAGACAAGGTTTTTATTGGAGGTAACCATCTGGGAAATAGGGCTATTTTGTTGCTTGTCAATAGTTTAGGGCAGGAAACCTATCATCAAACTTGGGAGAATACGCAAGTAGAAACAAGTATTTCTATGGCAGCATTCCCGCAAGGCATCTATTATCTTCGTGTGTTGGCAGAAGATAAATCTTTCACCCAAAAAATAATCAAAGAATGAAAAAGCTATTTGTTTTTACTTCTTTGATATCGAAATCCACAAATAACACAAATTCCCTTTTTAAACTGTGTTATTTGTGGAAAGATAAATTATTAATAACAACTAACTATTTGATTATTAGTTCCTTCCATTTTAAATTTTCAATTCAAAATCCCTACCTATTGACAAACGCCTTTTCATGTTGTATTTTTGTAGCCTGAAAGAGATTTTTGTCTTTTTCGCAACTCCTTATTTCACAATCTGTAATCAATATACATGAAGCTTTCCGAATTTTCGTATGATTTGCCCGAAGAACTTATCGCGCAACATCCTGCCGTTCCAAGAGATGGTTGCCGTATGATGGTGGTCAATCGCAAAACAAAAACAATAGAACATCGCAAGTTTACCGATATTTTGGAATACTTTGGCGAAGGTGATGTGATGGTGATGAATGACACCAAAGTTTTTCCTGCACGTTTGATTGGCAACAAGGAAAAAACAGGGGCGAGTATTGAGGTCTTTTTGTTACGAGAATTGAATGCGAAACAAAAATTGTGGGACGTATTAGTAGAGCCTGCACGCAAAATTCGGGTAGGCAACAAACTCTTTTTTGGCGACAATGACCTCGTGGCAGAAGTCGTAGATAACACTACTTCGCGCGGCAGAACGGTGCGTTTTTTGTTTGAGGGAGATACGCAGGATTTGCTCAATGTCATTCATCGCCTCGGCAAAACCCCGATTCCGCCCTACATTCGCAGAGAGGTAGAGCCGCAAGACAAAGAAGACTATCAAACCGTTTTTGCCAAAAACCTTGGGGCAGTTGCTGCACCTACGGCGGGTTTGCATTTTACAAGAGAGCTGCTCAAACGTTTGGAATTGCAAGGCGTGGACCAAACACATGTAACATTGCATATCGGAATTGGCACGTTTTCGCCCGTAGAAGTAGAGGATTTGTCCAAACATCGCATGGATTCCGAATATTATGTGATTAATGACAAAACTTCAGACTTGGTCAATGCGGCAAAACGCAATGGAAAAAAGGTATTAGTTGT
>JAYUZN010000357.1:0-1899 GCA_043751755.1 Bacteroidota bacterium
AACTCAGGCATTTTATGTTTTTTGCCCAAGAGTGCGTCAAAAACCTCCACTTTATTCCCGTCTCCCACAACAGCTATGAGTTTATTATCGGGCGAAACAGCAAGCGCATTCACCTGTGCGCCCCCAATATGAGAGCCTACGGAGGTGGGAGTCGGCGTAAGATATTCCCATACCCGTAGGGACTTATCGCCTCCTATAGCGAGATATTGGTCATTTTCGCCTAAAAAAGAGAGGGCTGAAATAAAATTGTTTTTTTCGTGAAAATGATACAACTCTTTATAAGTGTGTGCATCTATAATCCGAACATTTCCCAATCTGTCGCCAGTAGCAATATACTTACCATTGCGCGAAAAACATACAGACTGCATCAAAGCCGTCTCGGTGCTTAGGGTGTGAACCTCACTTTTATCAAGGGTTTTGCTTACCGAACCGGGCTTTTGTGGTTTAGCATCTTTGCTCCAAAAAACAGGTGTGTAGGCAAAAAAAGCATCATCTGGAGAAATCGCTACATTTCCAACAGATTCTGTGAAGCGAAAGCTTGCGTCATTTGCACTGGTTGCGGTATTCCAAAACTTAATTGTTTTGTCTAAGCTACCCGAAATAAGCAAGGCACCTGTAGGGCTGACAGCAAGGCTTTTGACAGCCTCTGTATGCCCCTCAAAACTGTATAATGGGGCTGTTACTGTTTTCTGCCCCTGCCCCAATAAGGGCAGCATTGAAAAAGAAAAGAGTACGAAAAATAAATGGTTCATAATTTGGGAAGTTATTTATTGGTTGAAAATTTCTCCAAAGTTAGTATTATATTTATTGTAAAAAACGATTTTTTTATTTTTTTTTATTTATCAAAGATATATTGAAATTTATAGGCAATATGTCTGCCATTCTTCGTTACTTTTGCCCCGTAGCGGCAATAGGTTGGTAATAAAATGAAAAACACCCAAATGTGTCCCTGTTTTTTCGTAGAAACACGAAAATTTGAATAAAAAATTTGTACCTTTGTCTTTCATTTTCACACCACATTTTTATGGCAAAAAAAAACCTAAACACCATCGAAAACCAAGAAACACAAGGCAAAGCTTGGCGTGAAGGAGAGTTGATACCCGTTTTTGGGCTTACACGGATTGCTGATGCCGAAACGCCCTTATTAGCGGAATGGCTTGATAATGAGCCTATTGAATTGAACACAATAGAACAGTATATTTTCGATACAGCATTGGCAAAAGCCAAAAAACGTATCGCAGGTTGGAATGAAGAAGAACTGAAAATAAAATTCATTGGCACTGTATTAGATTTGGGGCAGATGACTGATGATAATGTCGTGGTGGGCTATTTTGACAAAACGATTTGGGCAATGGTAGAAGGCATAAAACTGACCGTAAAAGCCGATTTTATGCTGGCAAAAGGCGTGTTAGACGTATTTGGTACGCCTTATTTTCACTTTCAGGAATACACCCCCCACCTCCCCCCTTGTAGGGGGGAAGTGGGGGGTAAAAATCCATCTGGGGATTCTATGGCGCAACTCTTAGAAGCCTTTTTGATTGCACAAGTCAAAAACAAAAATGAAAAGCCCTTGTACGGCGTGGAAATCATTGGAAAACAATGGTCTTTTGTGGTCATGGAAGGCAAAACCTATTGCATTTCTAAGGCTTTTGATAGCACTGATAAGGAGGGTTTGATGTCCATTATTGCGATTCTGCGCAAGTTTCGTAAGATTTTGTATGAGCGTTTGATAGATTAAGAAACGAAAATTAAATAACTTGGCATTTTTTTCACCACTAAGGCACTAAGAATCACGAAGAACTATTGGGAACCTCTAAAAACTCAATTTTCAGCATAAAAATACGTCTAATTTGCTCAAAATAGCCCTTTTATTTTACAAAAAAGTAGTTTTTAGAGGTT
>JAYUZN010000358.1:0-3211 GCA_043751755.1 Bacteroidota bacterium
TTCCTGCCCATTTCGGGTGGTAATGCCCCACAAATTCTCCTCATTTCGCACCCACGTATAAGCACTATCATTGAGCATATAAGGACTCATAGCCATTTCTGCCTCGCCGCCATTCGCATTGAGGCTTGTGCGCAAAGCCGTATATTGAAACGGAATCATGACCTTGCCCAAAGAATCAATCATACCCCATTTTCCTTTGAGTTTTGCAGGAGAATAGCCACCATACCAGTCGCCCACAGAATCGTATTTGCACACAATAAACATACGTCCCATAGAATCTATCCAACCCATTTTTCCATTGCGAACTGCCACCAACATATTGTTCGGATATTCTGTAACTGCGTCAAACACAATCGGATGCAAAAAATCGCCTTTTACATTTATAATGCCATATTTTTGGTCTTTTTTGACGATAAAAAGGTTATTTTTCCACAAACTCAATTCCTCAAACATAGAAGGAAGTTGCAATTTTTGGGACGCATAATGAAAAAGTCCTGCCTTATCTTCTGTTTGTAACAAAGCATATTCCTGCCCATAATCTTCAATACTTTGAAACTTTGCAGGAGCTACAATTTCTCCTTCCAAATTGACAATTCCATATTTTCCTGCTATTTTTATTTTAAAAAATAGGTCATTTATTTGGTTCGCTTCTTCATAAATGCACGGCACAAGGGTAGAGCCAGAAGTATCGATAATGCCACATTTATCCGCAATATAGACCGAAAAAGTGGTGCTTTTGTCCGCTTTTATTTGGGAATAACGGCAATAATTGACCCAAGTTTTGCCATCGCCTGCTATAATTCCCCATTTTCCCCCTTTTTGAACCGTAAAATATTGGTGCGTGATGGTAACACTGTCCAACTTAAAAGGATACATTTCTGCCATTAAGGTATCCATAATTCCCCATTTATCCGCTTTTTTGACTGCAAAATTTTTGCCAATTACGACCCCAATCTTTTGAAAATCAGCCAATTCTGCTTGATGTTTTTTTTGCCAAAGATAAAAAGGGAAACTTTCTTCTAAGGCACTCATATCGTCTATTCCATAGATACAAGGCAGTGCTTCCCAAGAACGAATATCCATCAAAGCATACTTTTCGCCCTGCCTGATGCGGAGAAAATGCTCGTTATAATTGTCTATTTCGTCATATTCGCAAGTCAAAGCCACGTTTCCCAAACTATCTGCAAGCCCCCATTTTTTGCTTTGTGCAATCAGCCGAAAACTTCCCAACATTCGCCCAATCGTGTCATATAGCGTAGGTAACATGGCGCGCCCGTCTCCTCCCAAAGTTCCCCATTTCCCGTCTTTTTT
Organism: Bacteroidota bacterium; assembly: GCA_043751755.1. Taxonomy (GTDB): domain Bacteria; phylum Bacteroidota; class Bacteroidia; order J057; family J057; genus JAAFHL01. The sequence continues at coordinate 1,312 of JAYUZN010000358.1, forward strand.
GGCAAAATATAAGCCTGTTTTTGCAAAACGCAAATCTTCATAGATAAAATCCACCTCTTTATTTCCATTGTTATCTATCATTCCCCATTTTCCTTTTTGTTTGGCGCGTGCCAAATTTCCTTCAAAATTGCCCACAAATTCATATTTAAGCGGAATCTTGACTGCGCCACTCATATCCAAAAAACCATATTTCCCCTCCTCACTCACAGCTGCCAAACCATGATGAAAATAACCTAATGTATTGTATTTTGGCGGAATAACTTCTGTTCCATTGGGTTGTATAAGCCCAAATTTATTTTTTACGCGCACAAAAGCCTGTTCATCTTCAAAGAAAAAAGTTTCATCATAGGCGGGTTTTACCTTGACGGCTTTGGTAGAATCGCAATAGCCCCATTTGCTGCCGACTCGGTAGGGAATGAGGAGCTGCGCCGAAAGTTCGGGGAGAAAAATAGTGAGGCACAAAGCCCAGACAAGGCAACGAAAGGAAGATGTAATGGACATATTGATGATTGGCAGAAAGTAGTTTTCAGATTTTGGCAATTTTTCTTACCACTAAGGAACGAAAATTTAATAACTTACTTTTTTCTCACCACTAAGGCACTAAGAATCACTAAGCGACAAGGACACTAAGTTACCTTTTTCTTCCTTCGTTTCCTTAGTGCCTTAGTGGTAAATTAACATTTTATTGTTTTCGTGTTTCAAATACGCAAATCTGCGTGAAACACAGCACAAATTACGTTCCAAGCCCCATTTTCCCTATAATTGCTGCGGATTCGCAAAGATATTCTGAAAAAATAGTTCAATTTGGGAAAAAAACGAAGCCATTATTCTAATAAAGGGAATTTTATTACGAAATTTTGAACCATAAAACCAACCCAAAAACACACAACAAAAGCCCTACCATTTTGTATAACAACGCCAACCTCTGCGGATTTATCCACGATTTGATGCGATGGGCAAAATAGGCTTTGAGGGAATCTGTAAAAAAAATGCCGATTAATGTCGCAAACAAAAACAGGTAAAGTTCCTGTCCTTCGTAGCCGCCATTTTCCCTTGCTTGCCCAATAACACCCAACCACACCAAAAACACAAATGGATTGACAAAATTGACCAAAAAACCTTTTATAAAAAAGCCTATATAATCCATAGAAGTAAGGGCTATTTCTGTTTTTTGTGCCAATTTGGGGTTAAATAGATAATTTAAGCCCATTCCTACCAGCAAAAAAACCCCTGCAACCCCTATATAAAACTGATTTTGCGTGTTTTGAAAAAAAGCCTGAAAGCCTATTTCGCACAAAATAACGCATAAAACATCACTTATCACAATGCCCCAAGCCACTGCCCAGCCCGATTGGAAGCCAAATTGAAAGGAGGCTTGTAGCAGGGTGAAAAAAACAGGTCCTATGAAAATAATCATTCCAAGTCCTGTGAAAAAACCGTTTATAAGATACATGTAGCTGAAATGAGGGGCAAATATAGGGAATTTGCGCAGATTTTCGTATTTCACGCAGATTTTCGCAGATGTGAGCAGATAACGCAGATGAATACCTGCTGTAAAGAAAATGGAGCTGACAAAACGGAAATATATCTCATTTTACCACAAATACCTCTGATTTTACCGCAAAGTTCGCAAAGGAACCGCAAAGACCGCAAAGGAATAACTCAAAACTACCCATACTTAAAACGGATAAATTTTCCTATTCATACGGATAAATTTTCCTATTCATAATGTATTATCTGCGACATCTGCCTTAATCTGCGAAAATCTGCGTGAAATACGCGTGAAACAAAAAAAAAGCGTAATATTGCCCACCAAAATACAATTCTCTTATCCACACATTTTCCGATGAAAAAACTATTTTCCCTTATCGTAGGAATCGACAACTATCCCTACGTGCGC
>JAYUZN010000359.1:0-3032 GCA_043751755.1 Bacteroidota bacterium
GGTATTCCAACAGCGATTCGTCCACCATATAATTCACAATCTCGCGCGGCGTGTAAAAGCTCCCCGTTTGTTTTCGGGCAGTCGTTTGCGTTTCGGGATTGTAGCTTGCCAAGAGATTTTCAAAGACTTTGCCGAGCAATTCGGGGTCTAAGGCGATTTCTTCTTCAATCGGCGTGTTTTCGGCAACGGTAAATTTGTAGCTTTCCAAGAGGTTTATCAAGCCTCTTGATTTGTATTTTTTGTTTTTGGTGGCAAATACTTCGTTTAAATCCACGTCTCTTTCTTCGCCAAAAAAAATGTAATCAGGTACAGAGGCTTGTTTTTGGGCATTGCGGCTAAACCCATCTACATACACAATTTTGCCGTTTTCGTTGGGTTTGTCCAAACAGTCAAACAAGCCGCCGTTTAAGAAAGGCACATCTTTAAACAATAACATGGCTTCTTTTTCGGCAATATGAAACAAGTCTGCATAACGGAAAAGGTTTTTTACGCCATATTCTTTGCCATTTGTGCCAATATTTCCCCCATCTTTGGCAAATTTGCGTTCCTCCATTTTTTGGTTCAGCGTTCCAAAAAAGAGGTTTTGCAAAATGGCGTGGTAATAGTTTTGGGATTTTTTAGTTTTGTTGAAGTCTTTGAGAAGGGTATCCAAATAGGCAGGATTGAACAAGGCAGTTGGCACAAGGGCTTTTTCTTTGATGAACCAAATAAAAACGACCCGCGTGATGAGGCGAATAAGATTCGTAGCATTGCGAATCTCTTTCTTTTTCTCTATATCATCAGGAAAGGAAACATTTTCCATTGCCCAGAAATACCAATTAGCCAACTCCTGAAAAAACTTTTTGTTGAGTACATTCACATCTAAGACTTGCAACCAATGTTGATGGAGTTGGTCGTAATTGGTTACGCCCACGGGTTTTTCCAAATCCGACAAAATGCGTAGATGTCCTGCGTGCGTATTTTGGCTGTTTATGTCGCGCAGGATAATTACTTTTCCTGCCTTTTCGCCTTGTCGCCAATTTTGCAGGTACTTGAAACGCTCGCTAATGGCAAGGGAAAAACAAGTGTCCTTGCCTATTGTATAGTTGAGCAGCAAAGCCACAGGCATTTTCTGGCTTATGCGGTTAAACGTGCGGGTAAGCTCAGAAATTTCGCTTCTTGTGGGAGGCTTGTGTAGTTGCAAGGCAAAAAGCATCAAGCCTTCGTAGTGTTTGTCGCCTTGCTGCAATGCTTCTTGGTAGGAATACGTGAGGTCAAACATTCCTGTAGCCTGAAAAACGCTGTTGTCAATAATGCCAATGAAATAGGTTTTGTCAATGCTGTTAAAGGTGTCATTGTCTTTGTAATGCGCTTTGAGCAAGTCTTTGACAGGCAAAGGCTCGGCTGTGTTGGAGTTGAGCTGTATGCCCAACTGTTGAAACAGGTGTGTGGCTGCGTCAAAAAGGTTGCTTGTATGGAATAGGTGTAGTTTCATTTAGTTGAAAGTTGAAAGTTGAAAGTTAATATAAGTTCTAAGAACTACGAAAAAGTATATATATAATTGAATATCAGTTATTTGTGTTTAATCCCGTAGGGATGGAATATTTATAGAAAATGATTCCCCCCGCCCCCTCTTATAAATATTTCGCTCCTACGGAGCTAAAAGAGCGTGGCATCTGGGCATTTCTATAAATATTTCGCCCCTACGGGGCTAAAGCATGCGCTACATATACCCCAAATTTATATACTCCCATTTCATTCATTTTCTAAACTATTGGGCGGACACTTGCGGCAGCTTGTGTTTAAAGTATAGGGCTGTTAATTCGTGAAAATTCGTGTAATTAGTGGCTAATTGTATTAGAAATGACAAACCAATTGATTAAATCGAAATTTTCGTTCTTGAATTTATCTTCTACTTTCTGTTGTTCGGGCGAAATTTTCTTTGCGGAAATCGTGCCATGAAACAAATCTTGAAGTTGGGTAAGCGCGGCAGGGATTGCTTGCGACTTTGCCCAACCGCCCACCGCTGCCGCCAACTTGTCTAACACGTCTTTGTCGCCCGCCTCTATCGTTGAGGCGACATAACGGGCTTCCAATTTGTGGTGGCGAAGAAGCGTTAATACTTCTTGATTGTTTTTGAGGAGAGGTTTCCCCATCGTGCTATCTTCAATGCTGTGATGTGTTACATGGATTTCTGCATAGACGTGGTCGATTGCTTCATCGGGGCGTTTGGGATAGCCCAACACTGCGACAATGCTGTCTGGCATCGTTTTCCATTTGGCATTGGGGCTAAATTTGAAACCTGTAAAAACGCCGTTAGGTATTTTCTGAAAAAAGGCTTCATGCTGCTTAAAGAACTCAAACAACTCTTGTCGAAACTGCTCTAAAGAAAGGTCGTTTAGCCCCAGCGTTTCGTCGCTTGTTTCCACATCTTCCCACGTAATTTGCAACTGCTCAAGCATCTTTTGGGCTTGTTTGGGCAACAAAGGATTTTCTGCGACCATTTGCGCAAATTCGGGAGTCATTTTGTCGTCCAATTCTGTTCCCACAACCGTCATCAGAGCCATTCGGTTTTCTACTCTGGATTTGAGTTTTAGGTAGTCCTCATAGTTTTTTCCGGGCCAAAAGTTAATTCCTTTGATGGTTTTGTTGGGCGAGCCGATACGGTCAATACGTCCCAATCGCTGAATAAGGCGAACAGGATTCCAATGTATGTCGTAATTGACAACCGTATCACAGTCTTGCAGGTTTTGTCCTTCGCTCAAACAATCCGTTGCAATCAATATATCAATGGGGTGTTGGATTTTTTTGAGCGTTGTCGCATCATGTTTGGCAATCAATTCTATCCACTTTTCGTAAGGAACTTTCCATTTATCCTCCTCCTTAAAATCTGCGGCAAGGTTTGCCTTTTCATACATTTCTGACCAATCTTTTTCATTGTATAGTTTGGTAAAAGGGGCAAAACGTTCCAAAATGGGTTCAAACTTGTTGCCTGTGTAGCCATCAAAAGTTTCGCTACTCGCACCTGAAACAAAGGCTATGTTCTTGAATCC
>JAYUZN010000360.1:0-2744 GCA_043751755.1 Bacteroidota bacterium
ATGAAACTCTGAAACAAGGGATTGCCCTACAAAATTTTTTATTTCTACGGCAATTTGTTCCCCTGTTTTTTCGGCGGCTATCACTCGTTCCGCACCTAAATCTGCAAACAAATCTACCTCGCCTATACTCAAATTAAGCGGGTCATCTGTTATTATCCATTCCTCTTTTTCAAGGGCTTTCCTGACTGCGTTATGAAATAAGTCTCTTGCCATATTTTAATTTTTAGCCTCACAAAGATAGGCAAAAAACTTCACAAAATATTGTCTGTTTTATTTTAGGCACAAAAGTAAGGCTTTTTTTTGCAAAAAACACTATCTTTGTCGCTTTCCTACTTCTATGAACACGCATCAACAACATTTGTTGCCGATTGGCACGATTCTGAAAGGTACATACAAAACCCTCTCTGTATTGGGGCAGGGCGGTTTTGGCATTACGTATAAGGCAGAACACATTTTTTTGAAGGAAATGCGGGTAGTCAAGGAGTTTTTTCTCGAAAGCAAATGTATTCGCGACAATGATAAGTTGGGCGTACAAACGCAGAGTCTGCCACAAGCCGAATTTGACAAGTTCAAGGCGCGTTTTCTCGAAGAAGCCCAAATCCTGAGCAAACTCAAAAAAGTGCCAAATACGATTGAGGTTGTCGATTTTTTTGAGGAAAATAATACAGGCTACCTTGTCATGCCTTTTGTGGAGGGCGAAGATATGCTAAAACACCTGCAAAAGCAGCCTAATTCCCGTATTTCCGAAAAAGAGGCTTTGGCATATTTTGCCCAAATCGCTACGGCACTTAGCCAAATTCACGCTGTCAAAATCATTCATCGCGACTTGAAACCTGCCAATATCTTGGTAGAAAAAACAGGCAAAGCCTATCTGATAGACTTTGGGGCGGCACGCGAATACATTGCCGAAGGGCTTACGCAAACCATGACCGCCATTCTTACGCCGGGTTATGCACCGATTGAGCAGTATGACGAGCAAGCAAAACGGGGGGCAACAACGGATATTTATGCTATGGGCGCGGTGCTGTATCGTATGCTTACAGGCAAAAATCCTACAAATGCCATTAGCCGCCTAAGTGCGCAGATGCCTACGCCACAAAGCCTTGTACCCACCCTTTCTGTCCCTGTTTCTGAAGCCATTATGAAAGCGATGGAAATGCAGGCAAAAGACCGTTTTCAAAGCGTAGCAGAAATGCAAGCGGCTTTGCAGGGGACAATTATCCCCGAAACGCCACTGCCCAAGCCCGAAGAAAGCGATTGGATACTCGCTACGAAACAAGACACGATTGGGGCTTATGAGACTTTTTTGTTTAAATACCCTCATAGTACCTACAAAGGCATAGCCGACAAGCGCATTGCGGCTTTGAAACCCAAAAAGCAAGAGCCTGAAACGGAAGCATGGGGCAAAAAAACGCCTATTGCTACGCCAAGTCCTTTGCTTGTTTTTTGGGAGAAATATAAAATTCATGCGCTATCAGGCTTTGTCATGCTGTTTGCTATTTTGTTTTTGCCGAAAATAATAGGGGACAAATATAGCGCAGATGAGGATAAGAAAGGAGTAGCAGCTTACTTTGAACCGCAAATGGTACAAATCCCCACAGGTTCTTTTATGATGGGGAGCAATGACTATTCTTCTGAACAACCCATTCATAAGGTGAATATCAAAGGCTTTGCCATGGGAAAATATGAGGTAACACAGCAGCAATGGCAAGCCATTATGGGTACTTCGACTACGCTCAGTAATCCCAGCAATTTCAAGGGGGGAAACTTGCCTGTGGAGCAGGTTTCTTGGGAAGATATAGAGGTTTTTCTCCAAAAACTGAATGACAAAACGGGCAAAAAATATCGCCTCCCTACTGAAGCAGAATGGGAATATGCAGCAAGGGGGGGACAAGATTTTAAGTATGCAGGAAGTAATGACCTGAAAGAAGTAGCATGGCTTGATGAAAATAGTGACTCAAAAACGCATCCTGTGGGACAAAAAAAAGCAAATGGCTATGGCTTATATGATATGAGTGGGAATGTATGGGAATGGTGTGTAGATGAAGGGTTTCGTTGCCCGCAGCTGGGAAGTTATGAGCAATTGAAAAACAGATATATTACGAAAATGGTATTATATTTTAAGCATCTCAGGACTTACGCAAAACGGGTATTTATGTCGTCTTATGGTAGCCCTTTCATGGCAAAGGGCTACCATTGGTAAATCGATTTGCGTTTAATAGGGTGGCAGTTGCGTCCCCCTGCAACCCTACCCATACATTATGTCGTTATCAAAATATCCCTATTTTATGGACAAAGTTGCGCAGATTTAGCCCATTACTCTTTTTTCACATAGCTCAAATAAATGATATAACATATTATACAAAGTGTTCAAATCTTGCAAGGAATAAGCAGCACTATGTTTGGTAAAAATATGCCCTTCTAATTGTGCAAACTCCCAAAATTTACCATTTGTAACAATGCCATACACCTTTTCCTCCTCTTGGTTAAGCGTTTGAGCGGTAATCATTTGTGCTAAACATTGCCCCCAACCTTCATCAAAATCATCTTTCTTTGCTTCTATCATGACCAAAAAAGGTAAATCCATAACACGTCCATACGGAGAACGTTTTGCAACAATATAATCAGGAATTCCTGTTACTTCAGCCTCTTTTCCAATGCTTTTATGGCTCCAAAGCAGGAGTTTTTGCTTAAAATGTACCCATACTGTTTTCAGAATAGGAAAAATAATCATTTCGCAAAGA
>JAYUZN010000361.1:0-11362 GCA_043751755.1 Bacteroidota bacterium
TTAGGATAGCTATTTATGCTACTATTGCTCAACAAAAAGCCATTTCCCAATAATTTTCCTGTGCCTGTTTCGCTTATATTTCCTTCAAAATGATAGGTATTTCCACTTACCAAACTCGCATTCGGAGCTTCAAGATAAGCTGCCCTTGCCACCCAATTAGAACTTGTATTGGACAAGGAAAAATTATATAACAGACCATTTCCATTTGCAAAAACATTGATAAGGCTGTTTTGACTGCTATTTCCGCCCGAAGGAATGCCTTGGTCAAAAGGAAAATAAGCAAGGTGATTGACATTCGCAGTCGCATCTCCCACATTCATTTCCGCCACGATATTATCGGCAGTCAAAGCCGTATTCCACACATTCAACTCGTCTATCATGCCTTTGAAATAGGACTGCGCAGAAGTAGTTGTACCTTTGGCGCCGAGCATCATGCCCGTACCTGCCGTTGCAATGGCATAATTCGTACCCGATGTTATTGTATTTTCTATTTCTCCATTGAGATAGAGTGTAATCCGATTCGACACGCCATTCGCACTGAACACGCCTGCAATGTGATACCAATTTTGCGTAGCAGACAAGGCGGCATTTGCAGAGACGACAAACGTAGTACCTGTTGTGGTATTTACGCTAAAAACGGGTTTTCCCGCCAACAATTTTAACTCCCATTTTCCGATTTGTGTCGCAATTATTTGTGTGCCACCCAAACTTTCGGGACGAATCCAAACATCTACGGTCATCTGATTGGTAAAAGTGCCGAGATTTGTGGAAAAGTTTACAAAGTCATTGATTCCGTCAAAATGTAAGGCATTTCCGTAGGATTTTTGAGTAGGAAAAAAAACAGCATTTCCGCCCAAAAAGCCATTGACGGACGAGGCAGAACCTTTGTTTTTCAAGCCTGTTTCCATGTTGTAATAGGCTATCATGGTACTTGGCGCAACGCTTGTCATATCGCTCAAAACATTCGCAGCACTTCTGGCATTTTTCCATATTTTGAGTTCGTCAAAAGCCCCAGAAAACGGGTTTTGCGCTTCTCCGCTTCTGCCCAAATAGAGGCTGTTGTTGTTGTTTGTAGTCCCTGCAATGTCCGAAACGCCTATGCCTTGCAAAATGCCATCTACATACAATTTCAAATTGGGCGAGCTTGTGCTATCTTTTACAAAAGCAATATGATGAAATTTTCCATCATCTATTCGATTGTCTGACAAATAGTTAGCAATAGAAATGCCTGTGCTATTCTTGCGAATGACCTTCAATTTTCCTGCATCTGTGCCGCTATTCAAGAACTGAAACCCAAAAGGAATTGCGCCCGAATAGTTGTAGGTTTTGACCAAGATGTTGTTGAAATTGGCAGACATATCCGTCTGCGTTGCGGCAGGTTTTAGCCAACATTCAATGCTGAAATTGTTGGTAAAATTCAATGCTGCATTATGGGGAACCTCGATATAGTCCTCATGGCTTGCGCAATAAATGGCTCGACTTACCTGCGCAGAAGCTGCGAAGGGGAGCGTAATGGCGAGCAAAGGTGCCAAAAATGTCGCCAAAAGGGAGAGGCGTTTGCCACCGTTGTTGAGATAAGAAATGAATAAAAATAGCATTTTTTCGTAGATTAAAGATGCTTTTGCGTGTAAAGAATTGAGCATACAAAGGTAGGCAAAGGAGGAAATGGGACAATAGGGGGAAACCCTCATTTGGCTATTGCCATTTAGCACCCCCTTGTGAGTGGGGACACTGACAACGGCAGCACACGAACGATTGTTAGGTATTTATGACTTAGTACTTAGTTAGGGAACGATAAGCGATTGGCAGCAAAAGATTCGGCATTATCCCTCAAATTCAATATGGAATAGAAAATAAATAACATAACAATTTCATTTTGGGGATTTCTTAGTGCCGTAGGCACGAAATATTTATAGAAAATGGTATTTCCCCCCCAATTTATTGCGTTTTTCGTGCAAGCACGAAAAAAAAGGGAGGGGGTTTGGCATGTTTTTTCTATAAATATCGCCGTCCCTACGGGACTATTAAATTATTACTTTATTGAAGTTTCTTTCCTAAAGTAGGACTTCCTACATTATATAATCCGTTTTTTGGTAAAACCAATTAAGAATAACATTATCAGGACTTAGGCAAAAGTTGTTTTTATAGCCCCGAATTGCACGAATTTTCACGAATTAACAGCCTCAAAAAGCAACTTCTTAGCTTAGGAAAACGTTATAAATAGCATACATTTTAATACCATAACTATGAAAAAACGTTTTACTTTCTTTTACTTGCTATTTCCTATTTTTGCTTTTAGCCAAAACGTTTTAGGACTTGGTACTACTTGGTACGAATATTTTGAAGATACAGGTATTTGGAGCGCTGTGAGGCATAATTACCTCAAAACCATTGTAATAAGCGACACAATTATTGCCAATCACAACTACTTTGTGCTACAAAATATCCATTTAGATTCGGTTATCAATCAGATGCAAGGCAATGTTACCAGCGTTTCGGTTAGCATAGATTACAGTTATTGGCGCGATTCCATGCACCGTTTTTATCACTATATCCCAGCAACAGGAACAGATAGCCTTTGTTATGATTTTACCAAACAAGTAGGCGATTTTATGATTCCCAATAACAGTAATTGCCAAATTGGGTATATAGATACGGTATATTTGGGGGCTATTCCGCTCAAAAGGTTTAAAAGAGACTCTCTCCCAAACCCCTTTTCTGATATTTTTAGCACGATGATAGAAGGAATTGGTATGTTATCAGGGTTTGAACGCCCTTTTGTATGCGCAACTCTCTTAGAAGAAACGAGGGCAATTTGCTGTTATTCAAACCAATATGGAACGCTTAATATAAGTCAAGGTTACAATTGGCTGCCGCAAATGTGTGGTTTATCTTTGGGAAATGAAAATGAAAGTGAGCCGATTTCAGTGCTTGTTTTTCCGAATCCGAGCGAAGGTAAATGTTGGGTCATCAGCGAAAAAACGCTAATAGGCGGTAATATTCAGCTTTTTGACGGTCTGGGAAATAAGGTTTTGGAAATGCCTATTCAAGCAAAAGAGAGCCTGATAAATACGGGAAATCTGAGCAAAGGCATCTATTTTTTGAGGATAAATGCCTTTGCTAAAACGCTTGAATATAAGTTGTCTGTGCTGTAATATGTCTTTAAGAGATGACCTCTTTACAAAAGAAAATTAAAACTTCATTTTTCTCATTTTTTCCACCAAGTCTGCTGTCCCTTCTACCAAAGGCAGGCGCACACTTCGCCCACAAATGCCTTTTATTTCCAATAAAGTCTTGATACTCATAGGATTGCCTTCTGCAAAAGCCATATTCATAAGCTCCCACAAATCATAATGAAGGCTTTTTGCGGTTTGAAAATCATTTGCCAAAGCCGCGCGCACCATGTTACTTACTTTATCGGGTGCTGCATGTGCCACGACCGAAATAAGCCCATCTCCGCCAGCCGCAATCAGGGGCAAAGTTATCCAATCATCTCCCGAAATGACGCTAAACCCTGCGGGGCGGTGGTGAATAATCTCCATCATTTGTTCCAAATTGCCCGAAGATTCTTTGATAGCTACTATATTTTCGATTTCTTGGGCAATCCGAATCGTGGTGTGTGCCAAAATATTGCTGCCTGTGCGCCCTGGTACGTTATAAATAATGATAGGCTTGTTTGTGCAAGCAGCTACAGCTTTGAAATGCTGAAAAATGCCTTCTTGCGAAGGTTTGTTATAAGCAGGACTCACAGATAGGAAACCAGCTATTTGATGTCCATATTTTTCGGTAAAAAAGGCAATATTTTCGCAAACTTCTTGCGTATTATTGCCGCCACAGCCCAAAACTATCGGGATTTCGCCCTTTGTCGCAGCTATGTAGGCTTCTATGACGGTTTCTTTTTCGGCTTGACTGAGGGTTGCGGCTTCGCCTGTTGAGCCTAAAACAACCAAATAATCTACTTTTCCGCCGATTAAATGCGTTGTTATACGTGCGATAGCAGGAATATCTATGCTTTTGTCGCTGTTGAAGGGCGTAATAACGGCTACGCCTGTGCCGCGAAATGTGTTCATGCTGTAGTTTTCGTTTTTTCACGCAGATTCTCGCAGATGGAATCGCAGATTTTCGCAGAACGAGAACGAGTTTATGCCACCGATTTTTCTTAATCTGTGAAAATCTGCGTCCATAATCTGCGAAAATCTGCGTGAACTTACGCTCATTTCACTTTCAAAATAATCATCTTTTTGTGTCTTCCTTCTTTAAACTGCTCGCCAGCCAATAAGATTTCATGGTTTGAAGTGAAAGCAATCGCCTTGATAGTCTCTTGCATATTTGCCTCGCCGTAGGTATTTGACCAGTCTTTTTCGCCATTTTTATGAATTTTCATCAGCCACATGTCGCCCCAACCCCAGTCATTTCTGTTAGAAAAAGTAGAACCCCCCAACAAAAAGCCGTCTTTTTCCTCCACTGCTGTGTAAAATACATCTTTACGCAAGCCTCCATATTTTTGCTTCCAAACTTGTTTTCCTTTTGCATTAAATTTGAGGACAATCGCATCTTCATTCCCTTTGCCCACATCTTCTGTTCCTAACACCACGCAACTGCCATCTTTGAGTCCTAACACAAAATTTGCTTGACTCTGATTTTCGGCTTTATCCGTGTTGTCCCACCTCACAAAGCCATCTTGCGAACACATCATAACCCGATATTTTTTCTTTTTTTCGTCATTTGTAACATAGCCCGAAATGAGATAGCCATTTTTAACACTTGCCACACAAGTCGCCACATCATCTTCTTTTCCGCCAAAGGTTTTTTCCCACAGCTGATTGCCTTGTGCGTCTGTTTTTATGAGCCAAATATCAGATTTTCCTTGCCCACGCGAACGGATATTTCCTACAATCAAAAAGCCCCCATCAGGCGAATTTGCGAGGTACATGCCTTCGTCTAAGGTCTCAAAAACTTGCCATTTTTTGTTTACGATAACCCCTTTTTCCTTGTCCAAACGCATGAGCCAAATACTGCCCTCTTTGCGCCCCTCTTCTTCATTGTCAAACTGAGAAGTACCCACAAAAGCCACGCCGCCATCTTCAAGTTTTGTCATGGCTTTGAGGTCTTCTTGTTGCCCACGCGCAAAAGTTTCTGCCCAACGTTCCTTCCCATTTTCATCTGTTTGCAGCAGAAGCGCATCACTTCCCTCTGTTTCAGAATTGACAACTCCCCCCCAAAAGTAGTCATTTTCAGCCATTTGGAATCCTGCACAAATCTCCGAATCTGTGTGTTTGGGATAGGTGTAAGTGGCAAGCAACTGTGCCTGTGAATAGAGGTTTGAACTAAAAAATAAGAAAAACCCGCCTAAAGTAAGAAGTTTCATGTAGGAAATAAATGAAGATAGCCCCGATAAAAAACGTATATTTGCAGCTGCAAAGTAAGCTATTTTATATGAATGTATCTATAAAAAAAATAAATTTAAACTGCCGCATGTCCTATATGCCTATCAAGTGCCGCAGAATTTTGAGGACATGTTAAGCCCTTTTCTTGATGGATTAAGCCTTGTGTATGAGGAGAATAGCTCTTTTGATAGTCTGCATTGGTTTGTGAAAACATAGGCAGATATAGCGAAAAATCATGCCAAAATTTTGTATGTAGAGGGTGGCTCACCTTCAAAAGATGCGCCACCCTACTAAACGTAAATTAGTTTACCATAAGACTTATAACGTACTATCCTCCTCCTCTTTTTCCTCATTTTCGGTTTGCATCTGTGCATTATACGCCTTCGATTTCCCTTTTTCAATGCTCAAAGTCTGCCATTGTGCCTGTTTGATGCTTTTGGCAAGCACGATTATCTGCCCTATATGGTAGGAAATATGCGCCAAACTCCGCGAAAGGGCTTCAGGAACGCTCGTAGCTTCATGGCGAATATAGATTATCGCACTCAAATCGGACTCTGTTAATTCTTCCAAACTTTCAAATAACACCGCATACCCCTTGTCCCAAATCGTGAGCAATTCTGTTTTTGGGTAATTATGAGGGATAAATTCGGCATCTCTATCACGTGTTTCTTTTTCTCCGTCAGAAGTCAGAAAATCGCTAAAACGGGAAATCAAATTGCCGCTAATATGCTGTATGAGTATGGCAATCGTGTTGGCATCGGGGTAGGGGTAGGCATAAAAATCTTCGTCAGAAAGTTGGGCAAAAGTCCTATCTCCCAAGGTTTTGTACTTGTGGAAATCCGCTTTTATGGCACGCAAAAACTCTTTAGCAGGAGCAGCTTCGATTATTTTCATACAGAATTGATAGTTGGAAATTCATTTTCAATACGATTTCGTCCGAAAACAAGGGAGAAAAAAGCAATTATCCAAGTTTTTTGCAAAAAAAAGCAAGATTTTGCAACACGAAAAGAATAACCTTATAATTTACCCCTAAGACACGAAGGAAACTAAGAAAGAAAAAGCGTGGCTTAGATGTCTTCTTTTACCATACAGCTTCGTGTTTCTTCGTGCCTTAGGGGTGAGAAAAATGGAAAGTTATTTAATTTTTGCTCCTTACAGCTAACTGCCCTTGCTTTTTGCTTATATTTGCTCCTTATTTCGTGAAAAGTATGCATAAATTCTTGTTCCTATTCCTTCTTTTTCCTTTTTTTTATATAAAAGCACAGCCCATAAAGGCTATGTTAAGTGCGGATAGCAGCCATATTCTTATTGGAAATCCGCTTACTTTGCGCCTTTCGATTGAAGCAGACAATCATTTGCAGGTGCAGCCGCCGATTTTGAAAGATTCTTTGGGGAAATGGGAAATCCTACAAATTTCGCCACTTGTCAAAGGAAATGACAAGGGAAAAACGCTTTTTTCGCAAAATATTGTCGTAACTGCTTGGGATTCGGGCAGATATGAGATTCCTGCCTTGCCTGTTTTCTATATAAATGGACAAGATTCGCAGCAAATTGCCACAAATCCCATTGCGATTCAAGTTTTGACGGTTGCTGTAGATACCACGCAAGCCATCAAACCTATCAAAGTTCCTATCGAAACGGCGTATATGTGGCAGGAGGCAATTCCGTATTTGGCGGTTTTGGCTTTGTTAGGATTGGCAGGTTTAGGTTATTTTTTAAACAAAAAACACAAAGCCCGCAAACAAAAAAAGGCGTTTCCTCTTGCACCTCGTCCAAAAGCCTTACAAGCCTTAGATTCCCTTAGCAACATGAACTTGACAGATGCTGGACAGACATTGAAATATTATACTCAAATTTCGTATTTTTTGCGAACCTATATTTCCGAAACAAAGGGTTTTTCAACTTATGAAAAAGTTTCTACCGAAATAATTTCCGAGATTTCTCCTAAATTAGGCACTCCTGCTGTGCAAAGTTTGGAGTCGATGTTGAGCCGTTGTGATAGGGTAAAATTCGCCAAATACACGCCTGAAGCGCATACTGCCATTTTGCAAGAGGCAAAAGACTGGGTAAAAGGGCATTAGTTTGCTTCCCGTAGCGACCATTTTCTAAATGGTCGTCAGAAAATGGTCGCTAGCTTTCTTTTTTTTTCAAAAAAATCCCCTTACATTTGCTTAGGCATATTATCCATTTTTAGTATAAACCAATCTATGCAAATAACATTTAAAAATAGAATCCGAAAAATTGTTCTTGTATTGACAAGCCTCTTTTTTGTCTTGTTTCTGGGCAGACTAAGCTATGGCTATGTTTATAAAGAAACGCAAAGCAGCAGTTTTAATAGCGACTTTTTTAGCAATAGACAGAACTTGCGCAAAAATTATGCTTCAGAAAAAATGAGTTCAAAAGAGGCTTCTTCGACTGCCCCTTCATCTAAAATGGAGGCTAATAAGGCGATGCAAGTTGCGGAACTCAAAACAGTGCCTATAAATGCGGGGCAGAAGTATGAAAAAACGGCTTCTACCAAGAGCAAATCTTCGCAATTTGATACAGACGAAACGCAGATTCGAAAGGTTTCCAAGACCTATTCTGCCATTATTCAATACGAACACAAGTCTGGAAACAAGGGAAATCGGGAATTACACTTGTTGATAGGCGTAAATCCCGACAAATTTGATAGCTGTTATTGGGCGATTCAAAAAATAGGCGCAATAACCTCGACCGAAATCACAAAAACGGATAAAACGAATGAATATCGCGAGTTAAATGCGCAAAAAGCTTCTTTGCAAAATACGCTAAACTCTTTGAACGAACTCAAAGCTAAAAATGGAACGATTGCAGATTACATTTCTTTGCACGAAAAAATGATGGAAATCGAAAAAAAATTGCAGGAATATGGGGTGGAACTGGGCAATTTTGACGAAGAAAACGAGTTCTGTACCATCAAATTTTCCTTATATGAAGGAGCTACTGCCCACAAAATCAGCTTTATACATCGCCTCAAAGTCGCTTTGGAATGGACAGTACAATATTATGCAGTTTTAATGTTTGGCTTGTGTTGTATGGGAATTGCGTCTTATATTGCAGCCCTTTTGGTAGAAAAATTGAACATTTTGGGAGCAATTCTGAAGAAAATTCGTAACGAATTATAATACAATTATATTTTTATTTTTTATGACAACACAGCTATCCAGCTCATTCACTTCTTTTCCCTGTTTTTCCTTATCTGAAGTAGAAAAAATCGTAGAGACGCATTTTGGGATTCGTACAAAAGCGCATAATTTAGTAGGATATTCTGACCAAAATCTTCATCTTCAAGACGAAAAAGGCAATGAATATACTTTGAAAATTTCGCATCAAAATACGCAAAAAAATGCCTTAATCTTGCAAAATACAGCGATTTCCTTTTTGTATGGAAAGGTCGAAGGGCTTTGTTTGCCGTATATTTACCCTAATAAAGCGGGTGAAAATATTATATCTGTCGAAGATGAACAGGGAATCAGCTATTTTATGCGTTTACTTTCTTGGGTAAAAGGCAGTCTTTGGGAGCATATTTTTCCCCATTCTATTGAAGTACGGCGAGAATTGGGGCAGAAATTAGCGAAAATGGATACCCTTTTGCAGGATTTTACTCCTCCTGTTTCTCAAAATCTCAGCAGAAAATGGGATATACTCAATGTTATATGGGTTTTAGATGAGCTGAATAACATTAAAAATGAGGCAGATAGAGAAATAATGATTCATTTTATTACGAATTATCAAGCGGATATTTTTCCCTATATTGAGGTATTCAGAAAGGGTATGATTCAAAATGATGCCAATACCTTCAATATTTTGGTAGAATATGTAGATTCCACGCAAAAAGTAGTGGGTTTGATTGATTTTGGCGAGTTGATGGAAAGCAAAGTCGTCTGCGAACTTGCCATTTCTTGCGCCTATCTTTCCATGAATTACGACAATCCTTTGCCGATTGCAGCGCAAATTATCAAAGGTTTTCATTCCGTTTTTCCCTTAAATGACAGGGAAATGCGGGCGATTTTCCCTTTAATGGCAAATCGGGCAATTATCAGCGTCATGTATTCTGCCATTAATCGTAAAAATGGCTTAAAAAGTGATTATTTGTACGTTTCTGAAAAGCCGGGCTGGGAATTGTTGCGGAAAATGCGGCATATTTCGCCAGAAGTTGCTTATACGTATTTTAAAGAGGTGATAGAAAACGAGTAAGCAATATTTTCTGCCAGTTAGAAAATGGCAGTTAGGTTAAACTGTACTGATTTTACCCGCAACTACTGCATACATTTTTTCGATGATCTCCACGACCTTCATGCCTTCTAAGGCATTGACGGCAATAGAAGCACGCCCTTTGAGTGTATCTATCACATTTTCAAATACATAGCCATGATTTGCAGCCGAACCTTTGTAGCCGCCATAGTCATTTGCAGGGTTTGCAGGAGGTAAAACGGGCATTTCATAGTCTTCTATATGGCAATAAACGACCTCATTCATATATTGTCCGCCAATTTTGAGTGCGCCATTTTCGGCAATTAAGGTCAGTGAACTTTCCATATTTTTGTCCCAAACCGCCGTAGAATAGTGCAAAGTCCCCGCAGCTCCTGCATGGAATTGAAAGGAAAAATGCGCAGAATCTTCAAAGTCTATGCTTTTTTTATGCGAAAAATTATAGGCTTTCCCTTTTATATCCGAAATATCCCCAAAAAGCCAATATAACATATCAATAAAATGCGAAAACTGCGTGAATAAAGTCCCCCCGTCCCATTGTTTTGTGCCATGCCAAGATTCTGGCGTATAATAACGTTCATCTCTGTTCCAAAAGCAATTCACTTGCACCATGTATATTTCGCCCAAAATGCCTTGATTTAGCACCTCTTTCAGCCAAACAGAAGGCGGAGAATAGCGATTTTGCATCACACAAAAGACCTGTTTTCCTTTTTCCAACGCCTTAAACAAAATCCTTTCACAACTCGCTTTTGACAAAGCCATAGGCTTTTCTATCAAAACATGTTTGCCTGCCTGCAAAGCCATTAAAGCATGCGCCTCATGCCAGCCATTTGGCGTAGCAATACAGACTACATCTATTTGAATATCAGCCGAAAGCATTTCTTCTGCGGAAGTAAAAAAGGGGACATCTAAGCCTTTTAAGCCTAATTTTTCCAAAGGCAAAATATCACAAACCGCCACAAGCCTCGCTTCGGGGTGTCGCTGTATCATTTCTATATGGCGTTTGCCTATGTGTCCACAGCCGATAAGGGCGAAATTTATTTTTTTCATGCAGAGTTGCTCACATTTAGCCCGTTTATAATGTCGTTATCTATGAGTGAGAAATAAATTAGGAATATATTTTTAGTATAAAGCATTAATTATTAGGCAATTATACTAACTTTCAACTCTCAACTTATAACTTTCAACTACTTATCTAATTTATTCCATTAAGATACGAGGGAGAAATAATCTAAACATATATTTTCGATATATCTTATTGATTATGATAAACTTATATTAACTTTCAACTCTCAACTTATAACTTTCAACTACTTACTCTTTTTTCACATAGCTCAAATAAATGATATAACATATTATACAAAGTATTCAAGTCTTGTAAGGAATAAGCAGCACTATGTTTGGTAAAAATATGCCCTTCTAATTGTGCAAATTGCCATAATTCCCCATTTGTAACAATGCCATACACCTTTTCCTCCTCTTGGTTAAGCGTTTGAGCGGTAATCATTTGTGCCAAACATTGCCCCCAACCTTCATCAAAATCATCTTTCTTTGCTTCTATCATGACCAAAAAAGGTAAATCCATCACACGTCCATACGGAGAACGTTTTGCAACAATATAATCAGGAATCCCTGTCATTTCCGCCTCTTTTCCAATGCTTTTATGGCTCCAAAGCAGGAGTTTTTGCTTAAAATGTACCCATACTGTTTTCAGAATAGGAAAAATAATCATTTCGCAAAGA
>JAYUZN010000362.1:0-9819 GCA_043751755.1 Bacteroidota bacterium
GACCGAAAGCGTCAAAGTAACGCTTTTGCTAAAACGAAAATAGGAAGGAAGGCGGAGCTGCATAGGGGAAATGAAAGTTGAAAGTTGAAAGTTGAAAGTTGAAAGTTGAAAGTTAAGAATAGAGAATAGAGAATAGAGAATAGAGAATAGAGAATAGCTGCCGCAAGCGTCCGCTTGTGGCAGTTTCTTGAAGCGTCCGCTTCCATACTCGAAGCGGACACTTCAAGAAAAATGGTACGAACGCACTATTTATACACCTGCGAAACCTGCATGTTAAAGATAGTGTTATTCTCCTATTTCAAGGTTTTCAATATCTTCGGGCGTAAAAGAGAGTTTTTCAAAATGTTCTTTTATTGTTTGAAAATCTGGTTCTTTTGAAGTATAAGTTGCGATAATAAAGGCTGTTTTTACATAAATAAACATAAATATTTTTTGTAACAATATAATATCATTTTCATAATATTTTTTTATGAGCCTATTTATATTGGCGTTAGGGCTATATTTTTGGCTAATATATTTTTGAAATATCAATTTTGAGAGATTTAACACCAATCCTGAAGAAGATATTATATTTTCGCGAATAGGAAATATTTTATAGGTTTCATTCATGAAATAAGCCGAGAGCATATCTTCAAAATGGGTATTTTCATTAAAAATACTTTCGTATAAGCCTTCTATTTGCTCTTTTTTGGAAATGAAAACCTCCTTTATTTCAGTTGAAAATGTACTAACTTTTCCCAAATGAAAATACCAATATGATTCTGCAAACTCCTCATTATCAATCACTTCAACTCCATCAGGTACAACTCTAAACTCCCCTCTCCTCTTCTGATACCAATATTTTGTTTGAAAAGATTCTTCTTGCAGGCGCACTTGCACAGCATCATTTGCCCAAAAATCTCGGTCTTCCATCGGGTTTTGAGAATTGGTGTAACGTGTAATTTCCAAATTCATGTCATCATTGCTGGAACGAATGAGGCGCAAGGAAATTTTCGTGTCGCTGTCCATGATTTCTCTTTGCGAAGCATTTGCATTTTTGTAGGCAGCATAAATAGAATAAACCGTTTGCGCACCATTAATAACCTGTAAACCAATGAGTTCTGCAATTTTGCTATCAAAGCCAACCGTTTTGATGAGTCTTGTAATAGCCGTAATTCCGTTGTTATAATACCAAAACATTTCAGGTTTTCTTTGCAAAGTATGCACAATAGCTTGATTGTAATTAGATGCTGGCAAAGGGTTTCTAACATTGCCTATAAATAAGCCAAATTTGTATTTTTCAAATAAATCAAAAATAGTTTTGGGTTTTAGGATAAAAATATACGATTGATAAGGATTATCTATTTTCAAAAAATCGCCTTTGCCCATCGAATTTTCAACTCGTTCTATGGGAAGGATGATTTTATCTTCATTTGCATCAAAATATTGATAGGAAAGCGGATTTTGAGCTTCTATTTGCTTGTATTTGAACTCAATATAATCCCGTTTGAGTCTTTCAATATCCATAATTTCCAATTTGCAAGGCGGATAATTTGCCTCAAAATTTCGGACATGCTCATTTATTTGCGCATTGTGTGGCAGCAAAGCCAAAAAAATAAATTTTATAGCACCGCCTTTTTCTATTCTATGTGTATGTAATTCTGCTAATTTTTGATTAAAAAGAACATTTTTTCCGCTATGTTTGTCTTTACGAAACAAAGATTCAAAGTCTATAATGGCTTTTTTTACCTCATCAGAGCTAATTGTTAGAGGCTGATAATCTTCTTTATTTTTAGGTTTTATATTCCACTTAGCTTGTACAACATAAAATATTTCTTCTCCATTTTCTTGAGCAGAAAAAATTATATCACAAGAACTATCCTCTGTTCCATCAGTAATATACTCCTTAAACAGCGTTTTGTGAGGAGAATACATTTTCAAAAACCAAATAAGGAAGGCATAGCCTTTTTGTTGATTGACTTGATTCAGCTTTCTATCCGCTATATCTTGCTGATTTTCAGCAATAATAGTGTCAAGTTCTTTGTCTAATATGTCGTAAAACTGTGTAGAAAGCATATACTTTATTTTTAAAATGAAAAATGAAATAACACAGCAATTTTCCTTATTCCTTCCTTTCCTTCTTCTTATAAACCCTTTTTGTCCGATTTTCTGATTTGCGCAAGTCTTCACTAAAATCTTTTTCTACATCATAGCGCACAAGGTAAGTCGTAATTTCAACTCCTTCAATGACTTCTACCGCCTCTAACACTTTGGAATGCGTTATATTTGTACTAACAAATACCAAATAAACCCCAATTTTCAATCCGAGACTGTGAATATAATAGGCTAATTGTTCTTTGCCTTCAGAAAACTGTGTAATGTTATGATACAATTTTCCTTCTACTACAAATTCCTGTCCACGTATATTTACAATCAAATCGCTGCGCCCAAGTGCTACATGGGCTTCGAGATAGCTTTTGCCTTTCAATACTTGCAAAAAGGCTTGAATATAGGTTTCAAAACTGTAAATTAACGCCGATTCTAACAGGCTTGTAGGATTGCCCTGTTCATCTTTTTGAATAAAATAGCGAAAACCACGCCGCTTTGCATAACTTTGATAGCCACGCATAATTGCCTCTATCTTGAGTTGTCCGTCTGTTGTAAAATATTCTTCTATTTCTATATTTCCCTGAATTTCCTTAGACTCGCCATTTAGCGGCGGACCAAAAGCGATTTGCAAACATTTTTTGTACAAAGGAACATTAAAAATGATATTTTTGTCTTTATCAAAAGTAATTAATCCATTTACAGACAGAAATTTGGTTCGTTCATCATATATCTCAAAAGGGATTTTAGTTTCTTCAAACAATAATCTTTCTATGAATTTTCGGTATTGTTTTCCTTTATTAATAATGTTAGAAACATTTTTATCTATATAAAGCGAAGTATAATTTTTTTCAATTTCTAAATATTCTTCATAATTAAATATAGTTGAATCTGGATAATTTTCTACTAAATTATATCCAAAACCATTTACAAGTCCCGGCTGCCCTGCAGTTATATAGGCTATTTTTTCTTTCACTTCGGGAGAAAAAAGCTGCCCTGTTTCGTCTTCGTGCATTTTCAATAATTCGAATATTTCGTCTTTCGTAAAATAGGGAACATTTAGATTATCATTTGTGTTAAAAGGACTTGCATTATCCTGCACGATTCCCGTTATATTAGAAACGCCTACCAAAATCACAGATTTTAAGCAATGATGTGTGCGAGAATGGTAGGAGTTTCGGATAGAATGAAGAAAAGTGTTCAAATAATCGGGATTAATGCCCTCTACTTCGTCTATAATCAACACCCTTTTTCGGTCATCTATCTTTTCAAGCGCTAAAAATACTTGTGCTATATCTTTGCCTATCATATCTAAGCCCCAGCACTTTTTGAGATAAAAAACCAAACGCTCCATAAAAGATTCCACGCTTTGATGCAGATAATTCTCAAAATTGATATGGGCAACCTCATAGCCTTGTTTTTCCAATTCTGTTGCTAACAATCGAAAATAAGTGCTTTTCCCTGTTTGCCTCGGTGCCCAAATCGTAAAATAACGCTCATTTTGCACCAAACTAAGCCCTCGTTGTATCAAGTGTTGGCGCGAAATCGTATAATGTCTTTCAGGAATATTAGGACCTGATGTATTGAATGTTCTCATTTTCAGCGTTTTTTGTTTTTTGGGCTGCTACATAAACCCGATTTTCTTCTTACTTTCTCCATTTTGCGAAGAAAGTGAGCCGATTTCATCACTTTGCCCATAGATTTCTGCCAAAGTCATTGATTCTGTGATTTTGGTGGTAAAACCTAATTGGTCGGACAATTTTTGGGCTTGGTCGGCAGGAAGTTTGTCAAATTTCCATTCTGCAATCAGCCGTCCTTTGCGCAAAAGGGCTGCATCTATTTTGGTAATATCACTGTTAAAAGTGGCAATTATTTGCAAATTTAAGCAATCGCCTAACAAACCGTCCGACAAATTGAGCAAGTTTGCAACGGCTTGATTGTCTTGAAATTGACGGTCTCTGATAATATTTTCTGCATCTTCGATGATAAGAACCGCATTAGAATGTTTCATCAAAAAAGGCAGAAAATCGGGCGAAGACAAAGCATAAGCCATATCGGGCGGCACATAAATCAACTCTTTTTCTTGCAAAGTGTTGATAAGATAGCGAATATAGTGCGTTTTTCCAGAACCGGGAACGCCATGCAAGAGCAAAACGCCCTGTTTATCTTTCGTACTCAAAGCCGCCACAATTTTCTCATGCACTGGCATAAACGCCTCGCCATAATTGAGTTGCAAGTTCAGATTAGGTTTTTTGATTTCGAAAGGATACAAATAATATTCTTGTTCCTTGCAAACCATATTCAACGTAGAAGCCACTTTTACACGTAACAAGAACATAGACAAGGCTTTATGCAAATCTTCTGCCTCTTCTTTTGCCGCCCAAGTGTGCATAATTTGCATATAATACATGGCATTTATATAGCCATCTTTGTCTTCGGGCAAAAGATTATGCGGACTTTCCAGCTCATTTCTATACTCGCCATTTTGCGTAGCAACAATAATTCCATTGCCCAAGTCTATAAAATGCTCGGTTATATACCACACTTTTTTTTCTACATCAAAATATTTGACGTGCATTTCTTTGCCAAGATTGGGATAGCGCTCACGAATGGTGTCCATCACTCTTTTGAAGTCAAAATACCATGAGTGTTCGGAAACCCAATCTAACATGCAGGGGATTTCGTTGTACAAAGACGCAAATATTTTGTGTGTAGGAAACTCGCCGCGTGAACGGTTCGAAGCCCCGTAAAATTCATTAATATCCATGAAAAAGGTTTAGTTGTGGAAATTTCTGGGCAAAGGTAGGAGTTTTTGGGCAAAAAATAAAAAAAAGATTTATACGAAAAAGGAATAGAAAGATTTTCTTACAATTCAGCTATTTTTCGTATTTGAGTAGCAATTAGCCCTTTTTCATTTTTCGCAACAATAAATTCTACTAAATCATCTATTTTAAGTTCGTCAAAACGCGCTCCCGTCAAATTACTTGCATGAAAAAAAAGTTGGGGGCTTTTGTAACCCGTTGCTACAAATCCAAAGCCTCCGCTATTAAGTTTTGTTATTCTATCTTTTAATTTTTGCCCTATTCTCAAACTATCTTCGCTTCGGCTTGTTAAACCCAACCAATATTTATACATTTGGGCAAAGCGATAGTTTTTGTTTTGCTCATTTTTGTAGGTAATTCCATTGATGACTAATAAATTTTTTAAGTCTATAACAGAAATTTTACTGCTCATTTGATTCTTATATTCAGGAAAATTAATTACCTCTTCTAACAAATTATCCATTTCTACATTTGTCAAAACTACCTTTTTATATAGGCTTCCTTTTGGCAAAGATTTCAAATAAGCAATTGTATTTTGCAAGCCCTCATTGCCAGACTCATTTGTGAGGTCTTCAAAATGCTCTTTTGTGGCTTTATCTCTTACCGTAGAATCTGTTGTATAACAATAGTGCAGAATCGGCATCAAGGGAGGATTATTTTCAAATTGTGGAAATATGGGGGTAATTTCGTCCGAATTGCCGTCGCTTGCATTTTTATAATTAGGCAAAATATTTTGTAAGCCATTTGACACCGCACCACTGATGAGATTAATAAAAGGTCTTAGGCTTATGGTCTCATCAGCATTGGAAAAATTGGCAAAAAAGAAGGTAAAAGGGTCGCCTAATGACAAGCCTTTAGGACTTTTGATGTCACTGCCAAAAAAAGTATTTAACAGGCTTTTTACCTTGTCTATGTCAAGCGGAAGTTGCTTATTATTAGCTACAATCTCTTCAATATCACCTATATAACTCGTGTCATATTGCTTATATTCTTTCATCAATTTAAAAAAAGCCTGCTTCGATTTTTCTTCAGAAAAAACCAATTTAAAAAAATAAGCATACATTTCAATCGGTTTCCATTCTATCGGAACTACCGCCGTTTTTATCAAAGACAAAGAGTTATTTGTAGTGATTCTATTGATAATATCTGTGCGAATAAATATCTTAGGAAATATATTGTTATAATGTTCTTTATTGTAATTGTCGCGCCAAAATTCTACCAAAGGGGTTATAAATTTACTCCAATCTACCAAATTTGCAATCTTATCTAATTGGTCAAACAACACGAATAATTTTATTTTTTTTGTCTCCAAAAAGTCGTTCAAATTTTTCAAATCCCTTTCTATCAACACCATATTTTCATCTCTATCAAGGTATTTTTTGAAGATTATTTTTTTCTCTTTGTCCACAGATTTTTTCAAAAAAACAATATCTGTAGCCAATTCTGCTTGAGGAGAAGCCAGCCTAAATGCCTGTATTTCTACCTCAAAAGAAGTATCTAACATAATAGAACTCCACATATATACTTTCCAAAAATCATGGAAATTATTGATTTCTTGAATTTCGCTTTTCTCAAAAGGACATTTTTTATCGTTATTCGTTCCGCCTTTTGTTTCTATAATGTCTATAAATTTGTATTCTTCTACATTGTTAATATCTGCTTTTTTTAAAATAATTCCTGTTATAGTCGTGTCTTTTAAGGCTTTATACAAATAGGTTTTTCCAGAGCCTTTAAAACCTTGAATGATGAATTTTTCCTTTTTGAAAAGCTCTTTCATACAATCCCTATAAAAAAAAGTAGGAACGTCTATAGGCTTATCTTCGGCAAAAATGGCAACTGTACCTGTTTCAGGATATTGCGCTAACAACGTGTTAAGATGTTTTAATACAATCTCTCGTAACTGCGCTATATTCAAGGTATTAACATCAAAAACAGGAGCTATATATTGAGTTGTGAACACATCTAGCTGGTTAAAAATAAGGCTTAAGTCTTCAAAAGCTTGTTCTTTCCCGTCATCATTTATAAATTTTTTGTGTTGAATTAAGGCATGTAGCTCTTTTTCTTTTTGCAGATTCAGCTCATCTTGCTCATAAAATTGAACGCCAAGCTCTTTTAACACTTTGTTTTCATGCAGTTGAAAAGTAGGCACGCTTCCCAAAATATCCCAATCAGATTCTTTTTCATCTTTATAATTTGCCAATAACCGCTTAAAACTGTCTTCAAAAATCTTAGAAGTTGTTATGTTATTCGGAATAATCGCATTGATAAGCACAAGTTTTGGGCATTCGGGCAAAGCCTGCAACGCTTGATATTTATCCAACAAAAAATACAAGCCTGCTCTTGTTTGTTCGCTGCTTCCAAAAAAACCTACCACTAAATCCGACAAATGCAAAGCTGTAATGCCAAAAATTTCATTAAAACCTGTGCGGGAATCTATGAGAATGTAATCCTCTTCTGTCAAGTCCAACTCTCGCACCAAATCCTCAAACAATTCCCGAAACTGCATGAGCATATTATGTGTATTTGCCATGTTAAGTCGGGCTAATCCATGAATATAATGGTATAGATTTTTGTTAAGGGTTTCATTTTCCTTGCTGAAAACGCCATTTTCGGAATTGGGAATATTTGCATAACTCAAATTACCCGCCGGGAGGACAAAGATATCCGCTTTAGCATTGTTATTAGCTATATTTATAGGAATTAAATAATCATCTACTAACTTAACATTTTCTTTCCCCAAAAAATCTTTGTCCAATAAATATTCCACTAAGCCACTTTTTTGGGCTTGTTTGTCATTTATATTAAAAAAATTAAAAAAGCCCGGAGCTTCGAAATCACAATCTATAATGACCACTTTTTTGCCGCTTTGTGCCAAATGAATGGCATAAGAGCATAAGGTAGTCGTTCTGCCCATGCCTCCTTTATAGCTATAAAAAGTAAGTACATTACAAGGATTCTTAATTTTTTCAGTGGGCTTTTCAGTAGATAACAGAGAGTCGAAACGCCAGGTAAGCCCTGTTTGAATCTTATCTGGGTTAGCAAAAATAGCATTATAATAATGGTCTTCGTCTAATTCTTCTGGAGTTATTGTATATAAGAACACGTTTTCGCCAAAAGAGGTCGATTCTATTGTGTTATGATACCTTGTTTTAGCAAAAACCTCAATCATAGATTCTACTTTCACAAGAATACGAAAGGCTTTTTGCCCATTTTCTACCATAACATCATCATTTTCCTCTAATGTTTGGTATATTTTATTGATTTTATCGAAAATTTGTAACATAATAATTAGAATAATGTAGGTAAAACACGATACGTTTCTTTTGCAAATTCAAAAAATTCTATAATATTTGGCTCATGGTAAATAATATTAGGACTTTGCTCAGTAGTGGAATTAGTTTGATATCTTACCTCATTATGAGACCAATGCTTAAACAACAAATATAAAGGTGTTCTTCTAATGCGAGGTTCCTCTTTAAAAATATCAATATATTGAAAATCATTTGGTTGTATGGTGTTTAACTTAAATAATATAACTTCTTTATTCTGCTGAAAATTATGGCTTGCTATACGTAAAAACAAGAAATTACTTGGTAAAGAAGGATTATTTCTCCGTTGAACAGAGTTCGGATAATTATAACATATCCATTTCGTGATTCGAGAAATATATTGAAACAAAGGAGAAACAGGGCAATTAGGTCGATTTCGGTTTATTGTTTTATAAATTAAATAATTGATAACTCCTTCTATTATATATCCACTCAAATAGTAGATATTTCGCAAAATTGCGTCTCTTTTTTGAGGATTTGTAACGGTATTTAGATGATCTTTCATGTATTCGCAGGTGCGCAAATGCTTTGAAGCAACTTTGTAGTAATCTTCGTAAACCATAGCAGAAATATTGTTAGCTCAATTATTCTACAAAGATATAAAAATACTTTGAAAAAACCCTAATTCACTCAAAACATTTCTTATTTTTGCCAAAATGAAAGCCTAATTAATTGAAAAACAAATAGTTAAAAACGCTTCCTATTCCCTTAGATAAAAACGTTTTTTTCTCAGAATATCCCGTATTTTTGCACAAAAATTAGCATTATGTTTCTATTCAGATTTATTCTCGCCTTCTTTCGCCTGTTATGGGTCATACTTTGCACCTTTTTATGTGGGAGTGGCATTGTGTTAGAAAGCCTTTTGAAAGGCAAAAGTTATGCTATTGGCTTCAAATATGCGGGGTGGTGGGGACGGAGCATTTGTTGGGGAATCGGGCTAAAGGTAAATATAAAAGGGCAAAAACCTGATTTACGGGCGATTTTGATGCCGAATCATCGGTCTTATTCAGATGCTTTTGTGTTCCTTGCAGAAAACCCTTCGGCTTTTGTGGCAAAAGCGGAGCTGCGAAAGTGGCCCATAGTAGGCTATTCTGCCGAAGCTGGAGGCATGATTTTTGTGCAACGAAATAGCGATGAAAGCCGAAAACAGACTTTAATAGAGATGAAAAAACGCCTTGCAGCCGGTTTTTCGGTTACGATTTTTCCCGAAGGCACGACTTTTTCAGGTCCTTCTGTGAAGGATTTTAGAATGGGAACCTTCAAATTAGCGGCAGAAGGTAATATTCCTATCATTCCCGCAGCGATTGACTATGCAAAACCTACAGATGCTTGGGTAGATAAGGAATATTTTATTCCGCATTTTTTTCGGGTTTTTGGGTATTGGAAAACGAAGGCTACGATTTCTTTTGGAGAAGCCTTGACTTCTGATGATGCAGTTTTTTTGCATGATGAAGCGAAGGCTTTTATTGTCAAAAGTTTGGCAGAAATGCAGGAATAAACTGTTTTTATTTAACTTTGTCAAAATGCTAAAACTGTGACAAAGTTAAAAATTACTTCCTTTCTATCAACTCCTCCGCGCTTAC
>JAYUZN010000363.1:0-4613 GCA_043751755.1 Bacteroidota bacterium
TCTTTGCCGTCCCATGATTGCGTAGGTCTGCCAAGCGCATCAAGCTGATTGGCTGACCAAACCAATTCTCCCCAGATATTATAGACGGCTATTTCATACTCAACTAAGCCTATCCCCACAGGAAGGAATACATTGGTGCCTGGAACACCCGAACCGGGCGCAAAAACATTGGGTACTAACAAATCCCCAAAAGGCGTGAGCGAAATATAGGTCATAGCAGTATCCAAACAACCCAAATCATTGTACGCATATAATACCACCCAAACCGAATCATTGCTATGATAGGTATGTTGAACGTCCGTTTCCATACTATTTCCCCCATCACCAAAAGTCCAAGAATAACTTGTGGCAAAGTTGGAAGCATTGGTAAAAGTAATGACATTGTTGAAGGGATCCACAAGGTCAGTTTGCTCATAAATAAAGGCAGCAACGGGTCCTTGCGTAACCGTAATGTAGTTTTGATATGCCATAGTATCGGCACAAATAGAACCGGGTATGTTTGCAATTAAAGTTACACTATAAACCCCTGCATCTTGATAAACATGAAGCGGATTTGCCATAGTAGAAAACTGCCCATCACCGAAATTCCACAAGTATGCCTGTTCATTTTGGGCTAATTCGGTAAATTGAATCGTAAGTGGGCTGCAACCCGTAGTAGTATCGGCTACAAAATCGGTACTTACTTCGGGGTGAAGGAAGTAAGTCGTACTTGTCGTATCTTTGCAATAGGCATTAGAGGCTATCATTTGGATAAAATAGCCCCCAGGTATATCATATATGGCTATCGGATTTACTGCATACGAAAACTGAACCCCGTCTCCCATGTTCCACGAATAATTGGTAGCATTGACCGAAGTATTTGTAAAAGCAAGCGTAGCAGGACCGCCGCAAATGTCGCCCGTAGTGTCCACCACAAAGCCCGCAATCGGAGGCAATCCCGTTTGAATGACTTGTGTCAAAGTATCAAAACATACGCCTTGATAGTTGAGGGTCAGGCGAATGGTATAAGACGTATCAGGCACATAGTACGTATGAGGCTGCGGATTGGTAGTAAACTCAGCCGCAGAACCATCTCCAAACGTCCATACAAGAGAGGTGTAGTTGGTAGATTGGTTTTGAATCGTAACCAAAACAGGGGGACATGCCGCAGTGGGAGAAATGAGAGCCTGTGCATTCGGCTGCTGATGCAATATAAATGACTGTTTTGCCGTATCTCTACAGCCCACATTGTTCACAGACACCAACGTAACCGTAAAAGTATCTGCCGCAGTATAGGTTTCATTCGATACATTGACCGTATTATACTGATTGCCATTTCCCATATTCCAAACATAATTGCTCGCAAATTGAGAAGTATTATTGGTAGTTACGACTAAGGGACCTCCACAAATATCGCCCACTATATTCAGCGAAAAACTCGCAAGCGGGACAGGTAAAACGGTTATTTGTGTGGCAAAAGTGTCATAACAAACATTATTGTAGTTGGCAACAAGCGTTACGGTGTAGGTTGTGTCGTTTATGTAGGTATGTGGGAGCGGATTCGTGGCAGTTTCCGAAGGAGAGCCATCACCCCAAGTCCATACATAGCTATTGGCAATCGTAGAGTTGTTGGTAGCCACGACCGTAAGCGGCGTACAACCCTGCGTAGGAATCACTTGTGCAGCCGCAATCGGTGCTGGGTGCAACGTGAAACTCTGGGTAAATGAATCTTGACAGCCAAAATTGTTGATAGCCACCAAAGTAATTGTGAAGGTATTAGGAGAAATATAGTTCTCATTGCTAACATTCACAGTGCTATACTGACTGCCATTTCCCATATTCCAAATATAGTTCGTGGCATAAAGAGAATTGTTTACCGCATTTACTTGAACAGGTCCCCCACACACATTTCCTACAATCGTGAAACTAAAATCTGCCACAGGCTCAGGTGCAACCGTTACGACTTGTGTAATCGTATCAAAGCAGACGTTATTATAGTTTGCAATGAGGCTGACGGAGTAGGTCGTATCATTCAAATAGCTATGCGGCAACGGATTAAAGGTAGTTTCCGAAGGCGTACCATCTCCCCACGTCCACACGTAAGCCCCTGCTCCCGTAGAAAGGTTACTTGCATTTACCACCAAAGGCGTACAGCCCTGCACAGGCACAATCTGCATAGCTGCGGTAGGCGCGGGATAAATCGTAACCGTATGCGTTATGGTATCGCTGCAACCTGCTCCCACAGAAGCAATCAACGTTATAGTATATGTCCCGACCGCCGTATAAGAAAAGGTAGGTTCAAATGCCCCAGAGGTAAACCCATTGCCAGAGTTCCACGCATAAGTCGTAGCAAACTGCGACAAGTTCGTCATGGTTACGGTTATCGGACCATCACACACATTTCCTGCTATCGTAGTCGAAAATGCAGCCACAACGGAAGGCACTACCAATACATTTACATCAAACGTATCAAAACATACATTCTGATAGTTCGTAAATAAGGAGACCGTATAAGTATTTGGCACAAGATAGGTATGTGGCAAAGGATTCGTACTTGTCTCGGTAGGCGACCCATCTCCCCAATTCCACGTTTGCCCCGTAATATTAGCAGAAGTATTTGTAGCGTTCACAATCAAAGGTGCGCAACCCACCAAAGGCGAAACATTTGCATTAGCTTGTGGTTGTGGGTGAACAATCACCCTATCCGTAAAGGTATCATGGCAGCCAAAATTATTGGTAACGTCAATACTTATCGTAAATGAGTCCGTTATAATATAGGTTGCAGAAGGGTTTAAGTTAGTACTTGTTTGTCCGTTGCCAAAATCCCAATTATAGCCCAAACTATTTCCCGTAGAAAGGTTGGTAAATGAGAAGGTAGCAGGTGCGCCACAGATATAGGGCGTGTTCGGTACAAAGGCTGCCACAGGTTGCGGCAAAGCGGTGATAGTAAACGAAGTATCTTTGCTACACCCAGCCGCATCTGTATTTGTATAAGTTACCGTAAACGTCCCTGCCGTTGTATAAACATTGAGAGGCGTAGCGGCTGCCGAAGTATTTCCGTTCCCAAAGTCCCAAAAGTGAAAGCCGCCCTGCGAAGTGTTTGTCAAAACCTCAAACGCAAAAGGCGTACATTCCAACACGCTCGCAACGGTGAAATCTATCACAGGCAAGGGGCTTATCACCACATTTTGCAAGATAGTCGAAGGACAGCCGTTTGCCGTAGAATAGGTAGTAAGCGAAACCCCATACGTCCCTGATTGCGGATAGGTATAAACGGGATTGAGCGCGTTAGAAGTATCAGACACAATCACAGGCACGCCAAAGTCATACAGCACAGCATTTACCCCCGGCGTATTCAAGGTAAACTGAATCGGATTGCCTACACAAGTGGGCGAAGGCGTAGAGAAAGAGGCTTGCGGCGTGGGCGTAACCACAATCGTAACAGAAACAGTGTCGTAACTACACCCATCATCTGCAAATTGAGAAAGGATATACGTTCCCGGATTTAGGTAAACATGCACCGTATTTGCCGCAGACGACCCCGAACCGTCCCCAAAATCGTAGCTCACATTCGTGCCATTTGTGAAACTTGTTACAATCACTTGCAAAGGAGAGCAGCCCGTTGTAGGGGTTGCATTGAAAAATGCCGTAACATTGTTGGGGTGAACCAAAACAGATTGATAGGCAGTATCCGCCCCACAATCATTCATCGCAATCAAGGTGATTGTATATGTCGTATCTTGGGTAAATGCCGTAAAATACTGAACGCCAGGGTTGGCGGAAGTAGAAGTTTGCCCATTCCCAAAAATCCAGCTATAACTTGTAGCGTTGCCTTGTGAGATATTGGAGAAAAAGAAAGGCGCGGGCGAACACCCAATACTTACATTTGTGCCAAAAATAGCCTTTGGCAAAGCCGAAACCTTAACGGTGTCCTGATGCGTACCCGAACCACACATATTTGTGATAGCAAGGGAAACCACATACATCGTATCATTCAGCCCCTCGACAAAGGTTATGGTTCCGGGATTAACAGAAGTACTCGTCAGCCCATTTCCAAACTGCCAGCTATAAGTACCGCCATACGTGAAGCTATTATCAATGAAATTCACATTAATCCCTGCCAAATTTGGTCCCATAATAGTCGCACAGGCACTGTCTGGCACAGGCGAAAAATCCGCTATCGGCAAATCCAAAATGGTTATGGGAATCACGATAGAATCGGGACAGTTCGCAGGGGTTTGCCCATACGCTATCAAAGTAACATAGTAAGTCCCCGTATCTGCAAAGACATGGATAGGACTCGTAGTAGTATCTGTTAGCCCATCTTTAAAATCCCACAAATAATGCCCTGCGTTTGCCGAAAGGTTTTGGAAGCCTATCAAGGTATTTATACAGCCAAACGTAGGAGCTAAAAACAAAGGAATTGGCAAGGGCGTTATCGTAACCGTAGTAGCCGAAGTATCGGTACAGTTATTATTATCTGTTACAATGTACAAGAGATTCGTAACCCCAAGCCCAGCGATTTGCGGATAAAAGGTAGAATCCACCACTGCATTTCCTACCCACGTTCCCCCCAAAGGCGTAGAAGCGGTAAGCAATAGCAGCGAATCGGAGATACACCCATAATACGTACC
>JAYUZN010000364.1:0-5427 GCA_043751755.1 Bacteroidota bacterium
CCTGCTGTGGCGGTGTTAAAGATGAGCAAGGCGGTTACAGGACTTGTAACGGGGCTTGCTATGTTGGTTGCTGTGAGGGCAACGCGTGGCAATAGTAGCCCTTTGTCTGTGGCAAAAATGTCTAATTTTGCTGAAGCGTTTGGGGTGGCTGTGCCAATGCCTATGTTTTGGCTAAATCCCCTTAAAAGTGAGCAAAGCAATAGTACGAAGAACGATAATTTGTAACCCATAATCGAGAAAAAAATGATAAATGATAAATTAAAAATGATAAATATATGATTGTAACTTGATAATTTGAATGTATTATGAGATGATGTTTTTTGCGTAGCTTAGGCTTTAGCCTGAGCTTTATAACACACGCTAAATCGTATGCTACATGTAACACAAATTTAGCCTTAAATTTGTATTTTATTTTTCATTTTTTACAGTTTTTTAGGAAGTTGTAAGTCTGAAATGAAGATGTCTTTTTGAATTTTGGCTATACCTTTTACATCAAACACCGAAAGTCTTATTGATAATGCCCCTTTTTCTCCTTCTATAAACTCTATTCCCCCAAAATTGTTACCTTGAAAGGCTT
Organism: Bacteroidota bacterium; assembly: GCA_043751755.1. Lineage (GTDB taxonomy): Bacteria > Bacteroidota > Bacteroidia > J057 > J057 > JAAFHL01. The sequence continues at coordinate 578 of JAYUZN010000364.1, forward strand.
GCCCCTCCCGAAATTCGCTGGGTTCTACGTGGTCCCATGTTTCGGTGATGCCGCTGGAAGTTACCTCATACAAGGGATACATTCCTTCGGGTTTTCCTACATTTAATTCGGAATAATGTACGTCTCCACTTATAAAAAAAACGCCATTTGCACGAGTTTTTTCTATTAAGTCTATCATTTTGGATTGCTCTAAGGGAAAGTTTGCCCAAGTTTCGTAGCCATTGTAATCTACGCAAAACTGTGTGCTTGTGCAAATTATGCGTATATCTGCGGGCTTTGACAATTCTTGTTCCAACCATCTCCATTGTTGACTGCCTAACATAGTGGCATGGTAATCGTCATTTACGCTGTAGTCGTTTTTGTCGCGTTTGTCTTTTTCAGGATTGGCTTTGCGTAATTTGCTGCGAAAAGTGCGGTTGTCTAAGACAATTATTTGTATTTTCTTTTTGCCTTTTGTTTCAAATTGATAGGAGGTATAAATTCCTTCGTGTTTCCAACGGGGTGAGCCTTTGGGTTCGTTCCAAAATTTGAGAAATACTCTTTTGGAGGCTTTCTTTTTGGAATATTCTGCGCCAGCATCATTTTTGCCGTAGTCGTGGTCGTCCCAAGTAGCAATGATTTTGCTGTGTTTTTTGAGATTTTGAAACTCGAATTTAGCAGCTAATCGTGCGTATTTTTTGCGTAAAGCTGCCATGCTGTGGGAGTCTCCATATATATTGTCGCCAAGATAGATGAATATATCAGGTTTAAACAGGGAATCTACGGTAACTAATACGGGTTGTGGCTTGTCTTGATGTCCACAAGAGCCGAAAGCTATACGTTTGATGGTGCTTTGCGCAGCGAGGTTATGTACAAGCAGATAGAGGAAAATAAAAAATAGTTTTTGCATGGTTGGTTGGTTGTTTGCTATGCAACCGCTTCGAGGGTCTGCGACCACTCGAAGGGTTGCGTAGTTGATTGAGAAGATATGTTAAATAAAAAAAACAGATTTTCGCAAATTATGTTTATCTGCGAAAATCTGCGATTCAATTTGCTCAACTCTGTGTGAGATATATCATTATTCTACTATCAATTTTCGGACGGCTGTTTTATCGCCTACCGTAAGTCGCACCAAATAATAGCCTGCAGCAAAGTCGCTTATGGGAATCATAAATTCATTTGCGCCTTCTTGTGCTACAGAATTAAGGTGTGTTATTTCTTTTCCTGTGAGGTCTAATACTTGAATCTGTACTTCTCCTCTTTTGGTGGCTTCGTATTTTGCCGTAAACAAGCCTGAAGCGGGGTTTGGATATACCGAAAAGGCTTCTTCTGCGATAACATCTTCTATGCCTACGGCATTTCCCAATATATTGATGTTGTCAATATAGATGTTTTGTCCATATTGTGCAATGTTGCGGAATTTGATGATGATGCTGGGGTCATTGGGAAGTGTGGCAAAAAATCCTTTCCAGTTGGATTCGCTTGTAGGCACAAAGGCTGTTTGTCCCAGAGTATCCGTAGTAGGATTATTTACTAGTTGATTACGAGATAGTTTTCCTAACGAAACGTAGCTTACGCCGCAGTTGATAGAGTATAGAGCTTGCAAGGTGTCTATCCAATAGGTAGGCGGATTGGTGTTACTGTTGTAGTATGGATAATATTTGTGCGCTACCCAAAAAGTTACTTTAGGTCCATTGAGTCCCATAGTATTAATGGCAGGCAAAATGAACTCGTCTATTGTGCCTTTTACAGTGTTGTTGAAGTTGTCGATGAATACGCTTTTAGAGGTTCCACCTTGCCCAGCTGATGCATAAGTCGCCCATTGATAAGCGTCCGCATTGGGATTGTTTAGCACCCAACCTGCGGCAGTATTAGGGAAAATGCCTTGAAAGCCTTCGGCAAAAGGAGCTGCTACGCCATTGCCACCTGCTACAGTGAAGTTTTTGACGGTAGAATTGTTGCCTGCATTGGCATCTGTTCCCCCGTTTGGACTTGCAACGGTAATGGTAATGGTATGCGCCCCTGCGGTAACAGTTGCAGAAGGCAAGGTTACGGTTACGCTTGCACCTGCATTGAGGTTGCCTGTCCAATTGTAGCTGCCCGAAGGACCAGATGTGATGGTGTAGGAAATGGTGGCAGAAGTAAGGGCAATGGTTCCGCTATTGAGCAAGGTTGCTTGTGGCTGAAAGGTGCTGCTGCAAGTTGTGGAGTTAGGGGTGATTACGGTAGTAATTCCTGCGTCAAGGGTTTGTGAGCCTCCGCCACTACAACCATTAGAGGTTTTGAGGGACGCGCGGGGTCCATTTACGGCAGCTTGCATACGTGTTCCTTGCCCCAAGGTAAACATGTTCATACAGTTGTCATCTACATAATCCATGTAGTTCATGAACATTACGCCAGGGGAGTTTGGGGCACAAGCATCAGTATGTGGGAAAGGAACGCAGCCGTAATTTTCTCCTGCTTGATTGGGGGTATCCGCAACATTATCGCTTCCAGAGCAGTTGGGTTCGTCTCCCCAAATATGGTCGAGGTTGAACCAGTGTCCTACTTCGTGAGTAGCAGTACGTCCTAAGTTGTAGGGGGCAGTTGCTGTGCCGATTGTACCAAAGTATTGATAGCCAATGACCACGCCATCAATGCTTGCTGCAACGCCCGGCTGATAGGTATAACCTAACAGATTATTTCCGAGATTGCATACCCATATATTGAGGTATTTGTTTCTATCCCAAATGGTGCTACCGCCTGTTGAAGCGGATTTTTCGTCATTGGTTGTGCCGAAGTTGGCGTTTCCTGAATAGCTGCCTGTTGCGGGTACGTGTAGAATCCCTGTTGTGGAATTGCCATTGGGGTCGGTTGTTGCAAGGCAGAAACGAATTTGTGCGTCCCCGCAAAGGCTTGCAAAGGCAGCTGGGGTATTGCTTGCATCAGTGTTTGTGCGTCCATAATCCCTGTTTAAGACATCAATTTGGGTTTGCACTTGTGCATTTGAGATGTTTTGCGTAGCATTTTGATAGACAACATGTACTACTACAGGAACTGTAACAATGACACGCGTTTCGTCTCCATTCGGGTGTTTTGCGCGCCATTCGTCCGCCAGTTTTTGGGCTTGTGCAAGGTCTCTACGAAAGGAGGGATTTTGTGCTTGCTGTTGTTGTGCTGCAAGCGTGGAGCCGCATTTTTGAGCTTGGGCTGTGTTTATGCAAGCCAAAAAACAAAGTAGCGTAGCAGTAAGTAATGAGAATTTTGTCATAATTATAAAGTACTTAAGTTGAAAGTTGAAAGTTATGAGTTGAGAGTTTAACGTTTATATAAATTTATCATAATGAATAAGATATGTCGAATATATATATATTGATTATTGCTTAGGAACAGAAATTAAATAACTTAACAGTTTGTAATTTGCCCCCCTGCCCCCCTTTAGGGGGGTAAAGCCTTTCTCCCCCCTTTAGGGGGGCGGGGGGCAAATGCCTTTTACAAAAATTACAATAAAATTGTGAACTTATTTATTTTTCGTTCCTTACTCGTATTTATTTTGTTAAGATAATAATAATGCCGCCAAAGATACGATTTTTGGGCTACATATTTCGTATTTGTTTGAATAAAATTGGCAATAGCTTTGCTATTATCGTAAAAAAAAGCCCAATCGTTGCCCCTATCAAGATATTTAGGGTAAAAGAGGGCGAAGATTTGCGTCCTGCGGGTAGGGCAGTTTCGATGACATTTAAGACGACTAATTTTCGTTCAAAACGAGATTTGGCATAATCATATTGTTTTTTCAACTCGCCATTTGCATATTGCGCCTGCAAGTTAATCTGGTTTTTGAGGCGATTTATGTAAAAAGTATCTTTTTTGGCAAGGCGTAATCGTTCAAGGCTATCGGACAGGATAGACAATTCGTGTTGTCGTTGGTCATAGTTTTTGCTGAAATTTTGCATAAAAGGGGCTTCGTTTTCATCTAACATTTGATTGTAAATTTTGTCGGCATAACTTACGATTTGATTGGCAATATCTGCGGAAAGCTGTGCTTGTTTGGTTTTCACTTCGATTTCTATGGACAAAAAACGGGTTTTATGAATTTGTACGTCATTTTCCCAATTTTGGTACACCTGTTCGCGCCAATCATTGCGGTTTTTGTCTATTCCATAATATTGTATCAAGTCAAGGTGTTGAATTACGCTGTCTTTGAGCCTTGTAGAAATGAGCATTTGCATCAAATGGTCGGCATGAATGTCTAAGCCAAAAGGTATGTTAGCCTGATTTTTTTCTAAGTCGGCATAATTTACGGCAAAAATAAGGGTTTTTGCCGCATATTTGGGGGGAATAAAAAAAGAGGCTCCTCCTCCTATAGTTGCGCCAAGAAGTAGGGAGAGGAGGAGTATTTTTTTATGGGATACAAAAAAGCCCATGATGCTGAATAGCTCTTTTTTTTCTGTGTCTGTCAAAAACATGTTTTGTTGGTTATTTCACGCAGATTTTCGCAAATTTAACCGCAGATTAACGCGGATAAGCATAATTTGCGAGCATCTGCGGTTAAATCTGCGTTCATCTGCGAGACAAAAGTAGTAACATTTACATAAAAACCTTACCTTTGCCCCGCAAATAATTTTACAATTTCATATTTTAGCTATTTCGCAGATGCCAACACTCAATTTATTTTTTGTCATTCAGAGTTTAACCCAATATAAATGGTACATATTAGGGCTTGTTACAACGGCAGTTGTCCTTGCGGTTGTGTTCACTTTGCCGAGTTTTTATGCCCCACAATTTAGTGCAAAAACCATCATATATCCTGCAAGTTCTGAACGCTATGATGTGGCGAATCTCTTTAACAATGAGCCGAATGTGTATCTGTATGGGAGTGCAAAGGAGTC
>JAYUZN010000365.1:0-15631 GCA_043751755.1 Bacteroidota bacterium
CGTCTATTATATGGTGGTCAAATTGAGCGGCAAATTGAGCCAAAGAAAGGCTATGCCTGTTGGGACTTACGACAATATTTGCCAAAAGATTGACAAAGCCGTCTATTATTTTTTTGTCAAAAGAAGCCAGGTGAATTGAGAATTGAGAATTAAAAATTGAAAATAAGGCGTAAATGGAAGAAAGTTTCTGCTGAAAAGCAAATAACTTGGGAAAGAAGAGGTTTTGTGGGGCTTTTTTTCCCAGAAAATAAGCAGCAAAAGAGCCGATTCCTACTAAGAAAAGGGAAATTATACTTATTGTTATATGCGAAATAGGGGCGTGATTTTCTTGGGAAATAAAGACATTTTTGGGAGGCAAAATATTCAACATAAACCAGCTATTTTCTGCCGAAAAAGGCGAAAACGAAAACCAAATAAAGACGGAAAAAAGTGCCAAAATGCCCACAGGAATCAGCATCAAAGGCTTTGCATCATGAAAAACCACGCTGCCAGCGTTTATAACGCTGCCAGCGTCATACCCTTTCTCCTTTGCTACCTGCTCACTGCTCCCTGCTAACTGTAACAGCCTGTTTTCTCCTCCAAAAATCAGCAAAGCATGTCTTGTCATATAAAAAGCTGTAATTCCAACTGTCAAAAATGCTAAAATCGGCACAAAATAGCCGTAGTTATTTGCCTGATTTTCAGCCCATTGCAAAGTTTGAATGAGGATTCCTTCTTTGCTCAAAAAGCCCGAAAACAAAGGCACGCCTACCAATGCCAACATACAGCCCATATAGGCATAAAAAGTGTTGGGCATATACAGGCGCAAACCGCCCATATAGCGCAAATCTTGCGTAGGAAACTGCGCAAAAGCAGGATTTTTTTTGCCTAAATCCGCTGTTTGATGGGCGATTTCATGGATAATAATGGCAGCAACCAGAAACAATCCGCACTTGAAAAAGGCGTGTGTAAGGAGGTGAAACAGCGAGTATTCATAGCCATTTACGCCCATTGCCATGACCATATAGCCCAATTGTGAGATAGTGGAATAGGCTAATACGCGCTTTATATCGGTCTGAGAAATGGCAGAAATGGCGGCAGAAAAAGCCGTAAACACCCCTATTATCGCAATGATTGTCAAGGCATTAGGGGTGAGAAAGGCATATATTTTTGCCAATAAATATACGCCTGATGCCACCATAGTAGCTGCATGTATCAGCGAGGAAACAGGCGTAGGTCCTTCCATCGCATCGGGCAGCCATGTTTGTAGGGGAAATTGGGCAGATTTGGCAATGCAACCGCAAAAAAGCAACAGCCCAATAGCAGTGAGCAGTGAGCAGTGAACAGTGAGCAGAGGGGAAAATTGCCATACATCGCTTGTATGGGTGGCGTGGGCGAAAAGCGTGTTGAGTTCGTGGAAATTAGTTGTGCCAAAAGTCGTATATAACAGTAAAATACCTGCCAAAAAGCCTATGTCTCCGATTCTGTTTACCAAAAAAGCCTTTTCACTTGCCTTTGCAGGGGCTTCTTGTGTGAACCAAAAACCTATCAGAAAATAGGAACTTACGCCCACTAATTCCCAACAAATGAACATAAATATTAAATTTCCTGCCACCAAAATCCCCAACATTGCGGCACAAAACAAGCCTAAATATGCCCAATATCGATGCAAATAGGCTTGTTTTTTCATATAAGCAAGCGAAAAAATATGCACTAAAGTGGCAATTCCTGTTACCAAAAGCATCATTAAAGCCGACAATTTGTCTATATATAAGTCGAGAGAGAGGCTTATTTTTTTTTCGGCTAAAAAAGGCTGCGCAAAGGAAAGCCATTCCCAAGTAGCGGAAATGCCCCTGTTATTTGCCCAAATTTGATAGCACAAAATCGCTGCACAGACAAAAGCTGCCGCCATATTGCCTACAGCAAGCGCGTTGGCAAAGGCGATTTTTTTGCCAAAAAATAATTGTTGGACAAAATTCAGCAGGGAAAATTGAAAAATGAGCAGAACAAGGAGCATGTTTTCCTGTATTTGGGGCAAAGGTATTAGATTTTTGGCAGATTTTCGCAAAATAGCCTATTTTACCGCAAAGTTCGCAAAGGTTCCGCAAAGAACGCAAAGGAATCGCCTAATTTGGGCGTTTTATTTTTTGGGGAAAAACGCTGAATTTGGCGTAGGTTATAGGCTATAATCGCAAATTTCTCGTTACTTTTGCGGCAGCGTATTTTTGGGGACTTTCCAAGTCTATAGACTTGGAAAGTCCCCAAAAATACGGACAAACTTGCCCCAAAAAACCACATAATGCTCCGCAACATTTCCCCCAAATTATTAGCTTATCTCCAACTTCACACCGCCATTTTCCTCTTTGGTTTTACAGGTATTTTGGGCAGATGGATAAATGAGGGCGGGCTAAGTGGCACTGTATTAGTGATGTATCGATTAGTTTTCACCTTGATAAGCCTGCTATTTATCCCCGAAGCATGGAGAAATATTCAGCAAATGACGTGTAAAGAATTGCTGCAAATCGCAGGAATTGGCTGCGTGGTGGCGCTGCATTGGGCAACTTTTTATACTTCTATTCAATTTTCAAATGTCAGTATTTCGCTGAGTTGCTTGGCTTCTACGCCTTTGTTTATTTCTGTATTAGAGCCTGTTTTTTTTAAGCGAAAAATAGCCATTTTAGAAGTCGTTTTAGGTGCGTTTACCGTGGTAGGAATTGTTTTTATTTATGGTTTTTCTGCTAAATATCATCTCGGAATTGCTGTGGGGATTGTATCTGCCTTGTGTGCAGCTATTTTTGGGGTCTTGAACAAAAGCATTGCGCATAAATATTCGACTTATTCGATTATGTTGGCAGAGTTTTCGGGAGGACTTATTTTGCTGCTTGTAACAATGCCTATTCACCTGTATTTAGTGCCTTATAAAACCCTTTTTCCTACGGATAATTTTACTTGGCTGTGCCTGATAACATTGGCTTTGCTTTGCACAACGGTAGCTTATACCTTGTCTATCAAGGCTTTAAAGCATGTTTCTGCTTATACTTCGGGTTTGAGTATCAATTTGGAACCGATTTATGGGATTGTTTTGGCGTATTATTTTTTCCATGAAAATGATGAGCTGAATCAGGGCTTTTATGTGGGAACGGTTATCATTGTTGCAGCCGTTTTTTTGCATCCTTTGCTCAAAAGATTTCACGCAGATTCACGCAGATGAAGACGCAAATTTCACGCAGATATAGAAAATGTAAGTGAAATGATGGGATATAAATAATATTTTTATTTTTTCCTTATTTTTGATTCGCTTCCATTTCTGCTATTTAGAAAATAGCAGGTGCGGGTACAAATCCTATATTTTTATGCTCAATTCCTTAATCCTCACTACGGCTTTGCCTTTTGTGGAAAACTATTTCCTTGCAACTCCCTTTTTTTGCCTATATTTGTGAAAGAAATCGAAAACAAATATGGAAAGTATCATTCGCCTTTTGCCAGATGTCATTGCTAATCAGATAGCTGCGGGTGAAGTTGTGCAACGTCCTGCTTCGGTCGTGAAAGAATTGATGGAAAATGCCATTGATGCAGGGGCAAAAAAAGTGGATTTATCGCTCAAAGATGCCGGAAAAACGCTGATTCAAGTCGTTGATGATGGCAAAGGCATGTCGGCACAAGATGCGCGTATGTGCTTTGAACGCCATGCAACTTCCAAGATTCGGGAAAAAGACGATTTATTCAAAATCCAAACCCTGGGATTTCGGGGAGAAGCACTTGCGAGTATTGCGGCGGTCGCACAGGTGAAACTCAAAACCCGCCTCCAAAATATGGAATTAGGGACGGAAATCGACATAGAAGGCAACGAAATCAAAAAACAAGAACCTTGTGTTTGCGCAGTAGGCACGATGTTTCAGGTCAAAAACCTGTTTTTCAATGTCCCTGCTCGCCGCAATTTCCTCAAATCTGATGCTGTAGAAACCCGCCATATTATGAACGAGTTTTTGCGAATTGCGCTGCCTCAGCCCGAAGTTGCCTTTACGTTCAAACACAATGAGACCCAAGTATATGACCTTCGCGCCACTTCGCTCAAAGAGAGAATTGTGGCTTTGTGTGGGGCTGAGTTGAAAAATGAGATTTCTTTTTTGGAAGAACACACAGGGTATGTCAAGATTTCGGGCTATATCGGCTCGCCCAAAGCCGCAAGACGCACACGAGAGGAGCAGTATTTTTTTGTGAATGAGAGGTATATAAAAAGCCCCTTTTTGCATCATGCCATTGCTGCGGCGTATGATGCGGCTATCGCCAAAGACAAGCACCCTTTTTATTGTATCTTCTTTGAAATCAACCCAATACATGTAGATATAAATATTCACCCCACCAAAACGGAGGTCAAATTTGATGATGAGCATACCTTATATGTCTTGTTAAATGGTGCGATTAAACGCAATCTTGGCGCATTTCACAACGCGCCTGCCTTAGATTTTAGCGACAATGTAAATGATGACCTGCAAAAGAAAATTTACGGACCTTTTGTTTCTCCAAAACCGCAGGGAAAGCCTTTTTCTTTTCCGCAAAAAAATAATTATTTTGAGCCTACACAAAAGCCTATTATAAACCCGCAAGATTGGAAAAACTTTTATGAAACGCCCACGAATCCTGACGCTAATGTGCCACAATTATTGTCCGAAGAAATAGAGCATGTAACAAGTGCGGCACTGATTGGACAGGAGTATGTGGTAGCAGAAAAGGATAAAACCTTGTATATCATACATATACAAAATGCGCAGGAAAGGATTTTTTATGAGCGTTTTTTGCAAAAAACAGCAAATGGCACAAGTATTCCTTCGCAGCAGTTGCTATTTCCTCAAACCTTTGAATTTTCGACTGCCGACAAATGGCTATTGTTAGAAACAGAAGTAGAGTTGTTTAAAATGGGTTTGGAACTCAAAGATTTTCAAGGAAATACGCTTATTTTGTATGGCGCGCCTTCGGATTTGCCGCAAAGTAAAACCCGCGAAACGCTCGAACAAATCATTGCAGACATCAAAGAGATTGGGAAACAGCAACTTGCCGAAAAATTGCCTGAACGTTTTGCCAAAAATATAGCGATTCGCAATGCAGCAGCCAAAACAATTCAAACAAATGAAGCCAAACACCTGGCAGAGTCTTTATTTAGTTGTCAGCAACCGCAGTTTTCTCCTACAGGAAAAGCGACTTTTAAAATATTGACAGAGAATGAGTTAGCTGCTTTTTTTAATAATTAGGAACAAAAATTAAATAACTTGCCATTTTTCTCACCACTAAGGCACGAAGAAACACGAAGCGATAGGGTAAAAGAAAACAACTAAGTCACACTTTTTCTTTCTTAGTTACCTTCGTGCCTTAGTGGTAAATTATAAGATTCTCCTTTTTGTATTCCTAAGCATTAATTTCCCCCCAAAAAGCCTTTTTTTTTCAAAAAAACTACTAAAAAATGTGGTTAATACAAAAAAAAGTATCATTTTTGCATTTGTATAGTAATAAGTAGTAAATTAGGGCAAAATTCGTTTAAATAAACACTCTCATATTTTAAAATAATGGAAAATTCAATTGGTGTTGCAATTGTAGAGGACAACAGAGACATACGCGAGGGCTTGCGCATTATGATGGAAACTGCCGAAGGATTTCACCTTTCTGGCGTGTATGACACAGCAGAAAAGGCACTCATTGAGATACCTTTGCACCTTCCTGATGTGATACTAATGGACATAAAATTCCCTGGAGGCATGGACGGAATTGAGTGCGTGCGCCTCTTGAAGGACAAATTGCCCGATTTAGATGTGCTGATGCTTACTTCTTATTCGGAAGATGAGTTGGTATTTCAATCGCTCAAAGCGGGGGCTTGTGGATATTTGGACAAAAATATTTCCCTCCCCAAATTGATTGAAGCCATCAAAGAGGTAAAGCAAGGCGGCGCGCCGATGAGTTCACTCATTGCACGTATGGTCGTCAAATCCTTCAATCATCATCCGACAGATGAGCCAGAATTGACACGCCGCGAAAAAGAAGTGCTTGAACAGCTTTGTCAGGGCAAAAGTTACAAGATGATTGCAGACTCGATTTATGTGAGCGAAGATACAGTACGTTTTCATATAAAGAAAATTTACAAGAAATTGCAAGTAAATTCTAAGTCCGAAGCGGTCATTAAAGCCTTGAAAAACAATCTCATAAAGTAAAACGAGAATCCTCCTCCGCTCCGCTTGATATAACTTTTGTTGTGTCAAGCGGTTATTTTGTGAATTGGATTTCACGCAGATTTCACGCAGATTTTCGCAGATGAAAGCAGATGTCGCAGATGAAAGCAGATATCAGACGACTATTTTTCATTTTTCATTTATAACACATGCTCGAACAAACTAATTTCGCACAAGAAGGAACTCCTCTTGTCATTGTAGGTACAGATGCGGACGCTCGTCTTGCCTTAGAGATTGCCAATGCGCAAGACCTTATTGTATATGGCTTTATGTCTGATAATGAGGAAGATATGCTCAAAGATATAAATGATGTTTCGGTTGTGATGCGGGTAGATAGTGTGGAAGGAAAGAAATTTTTGGACACCGAAAAACCGGATATGATTGTGGTGGATAGGGATATTGACCGCCGTAAGGATTTGCTGCGCAAAGTGCATCAAAGAAAGGCGAAACAGGTGAATTTGGCGCATCCTGATGTCATCATTTCGCCCTATACAAAGGTAGGAATCGGCAATTTGTTTGGTCCGCAAACGGTGATTTTTGCCAATAGTCAAATCGGGAATTACAACAGTTTTCAGGGGCAAATCATGATAGATTCGGACACGATTATTGCGGATTTTTGTACTTTGCAAGCTGGGGTAAAAATCGGGAGAAATGTGATGATAGACGAAGAGGTATTTATTGGCATGGGGGCAGTTATTTTTGCAGGGGTAAAAATTGGCAGAGGGGCGTATATTGCACCCGGCGCAGTGGTTTTGCAGTCTGTGAAAGACAAAGATAAGATGGTGGGGAATCCCGCAAAACCGCTTTAGGTCACGCAGATTTTCGCAGATGAAAGCAGATAGCGCAGATGAAAAGCACAATATCTGCGAAATCGGTTTTCATCTGCGCCTATCCGCGTGAAATAGCTCGTATCTCCGCCTCATGCTCATTTAAATGTGGTGGCGGCGAAAGTTGCTTTTGCGTCTCTATTCCTTTTGCGACAAAAGTCCGCACACCCGAAATACTCGAAGAAGACAGCTTCATTTTTTGGGCGATTTCCTGCGAAAAAACCTCTTCCAAATCATTCACAGCCCCTGCGGGAACTTTTGCATGGAGCAATGCCGCCAATAAATCTGCCCGATTTCTTTGGGCAATCGCAGCAGAAAGCAAGGCATTTACCGCTTCTCTTTGCGCCACTCTTTGCGGGTTAGTCGCAAAATCGGTGATATTTGCAATGTCTAATAGTTGGCACAAAGCCGCAAATTGCGCATCTGTGCCTACGGCAAGTACCAAAGATTTGTGGTCGGCTGTACGAAAAATTGTTCCATACGGGGCAATATTTGGGTGTTCTGAACCTATCGCTTGCGGAATTTGCCCTGCCACAAGCCAATTTGCTGCTTGATTGACTAAGGACGAAATGCCCGCTTCTATGAGAGAAACGCTTACTTTTTTGCCTTTTCCTGTTTGCAAAAAATCAATATATGCCAACAACAGAGCCTCTTTGAGTTGATGCGCCGCCAAAATGTCCATCAAAGCCACAGGCATTTTGTAGTGGTTTTCTCCTTCGCCATTCATATAGGTAAAGCCCGCTTCTGCCTGAATTATGGCATCAAAAGCAGCCCTTTCTACGGTTTCGCCATAGCCATTTATTTCCCCACAAATCAATTTGGGGTTATAGGACATCAAGGTTTCTGCGTCCATGCCGAGTCTTTGTGCAGAGCCGGGCAAAAAAGAAGAGATAACTATATCCGCTTTTTGGGCTAATTGGTAGATAAATTGCTGTGATTCAGGGCTTTTTAAATCCAAAGCAATCGATTTTTTTCCCCAATTGACGGACGAAAAATAAGCGGTAATATCCGTATTTCCTTCTGTTTTGAGTTTCCAACTACGGGTAACATCACCTTTTGTGGTGCTATTTTCCACTTTGATGACTTCTGCCCCTAATTCTGCGAAAAACATGCCCACAGAAGGACCTGCTAAGACACTCGCTAATTCTATAATACGAAGGTGAGAGAACATGGGGAGAAAATGAAAAATGAGAAATGAGAAATGAGAAATGAGAAATAACTGTTCACTGCTAACTGTTCACTGCTAACTGTTCACTGCTAACTGTTCACTGCTAACTGTTATCATCTGCATGAAACCCAACTCACACCACCAATTCTGTCTCCAAAATAACCCAAAAATGTCGCAGAATCGCTACAATTTTGTACAAATCTGCTTTTTCTGTGGCATTAAAAGAATTGCTAATCGCATATTCATTTTGGTTGAGAATCACAAAATACCAATATCTACCTATCACATAACACCCATATATAGGCTTATGAGAAGGATTAAGCGTTTGTGCAATGAGCATATCTTGAATGAGCTGCGCCCGAGGATCCCTGTCTGGCTTAGATTTTTTACTTCGGCTACGCTCAGTACAAGTATATTCATGAAAACAAAAATACGGGGTTCTCAACTCATCTTCGACCCTTCGCGCCAGCATCATATCAGGTTTTGTAGTCAAGACAAACTCGCCAATCGTAGCCGTAATTGTTTTCTCAAAAAAAGCTCGATAATGCTCCCTTTTAACCAAATATTTTGACATTCTTAGAATAAAAGAAATGAAACTCATTTTCAAATCTTCTTCGTCCCAGTTTTCTACATCTGCCATAAGTTCCGCTCGTAGCTCCTCCAATTGCTTTAGTTCATACTCGTCAAACTCTGTCGTAGCAGCGAGCCATGTAGATAACATAGGATAATTGTCTTCGTTTGGGATAATGCCTTTTATTCCAAATGCCTCTACTAATGCCCCAAGTGTCCATTTTATCGAATTTTCTTTTTGCTTTGCCATATATTATGAGAAATAACTGCTAACTGTTCACTGTGCTGAGAAAAGTTACTCTTTCCCCAACAAAAACAACTCCGAAATACAGGTTCTGTCAAACTTTGTACCCGGATGCACCTCTAAAATCGTTATTTTCAACTTTCGGACGCGATACATAGTGCCATTTCCATAATCTGCTACAACTGTTAGCAGCTTTGAAAAATTCTTTTCATTCACCCTTCGATAACTTTCATATTTGACATCAACCGTTTGAACATCTGTTCTTATCGTGTTATTAGCATCAATATATTGTCGTTCTATTTTCACCTTTGCCAAACGACAATTTTCGTAATAATCATCTTCCGTTTTGGGAAAACCATTGATGATGGCAATGGCAGAAAGGGGATAATCGTCTAAAATAATTTCCAAGTATTCCCCAACGCCTTGATGGTTAGAGCCTTCTGCCCAAACTGTACCAAAATTTCTATCATACAGGTTTTCTACTCCATAATATATATCCGCCTGACTCGAAACCTTTGTACGCAACATTCTATCTTGCGGCACGCGATAAGTCGTAACAAACTCGTTCAAAACAGATATGTTATAGTCATATTCTACGTGCATAATCGAATATTTATTTATCGGAAAATCCGTTTGATTGAGGACATAATAGCCGTCTTGCCAAGTAAGGGAATTGAAGCCTACCCCGAATACGTGAATAAAATCTTTGGGGATTTCGCCGCAATCCAAGACCATCGAAAAGTCGCGAATAACGCCTTTTCCCCATGTTATAGCAGGCGTAAAATCATATTGAATGACGCGACTATGATATTTGGGAATAAAAGCCTGTGCCGCTTTCACATCTCTGTAATAACTTTTGACCTTATATTCCACATTTACCGTTTTGCTCGTAACTTTGGGCATCGTAAAATTCGCCAGATACATCTTACGTTTTGTCCGAATTGCCGTATTTGCGCCTTCTGTATAAAGGCTATCATTCCACACTTGCGGGTCAATTCTATCCGTAACAGGAACTGTTTGCCCATCTTCGAGCCACACTTTGAAGTCCGTTACATAATCTGTTTCCCAATTAAACACGTCATCTCCCAACACACTCGACATATAATAAATGGGTAAACCACACTCAATCGGCATATCTTGCTCCTGATTGTTCCAAAATTCGTAACTTACCCGAACTTTGCAATAATTTCCTTCGACTTTTATACTTACTCTTTCCGAAAAAATGCTCACATCTGCCTTATTCAAGATGCGAATACTCGATACTTTGAACACATTAGAACGGTCACCTGCCATTTCTTTGGCTTGTAGTGGCAAAAAAATAACACCCAAAAAGAGGCTGATAAGTAATTGAACAACTGTTTTTTTCATTGTAAATTATGGTAAATTAAATAAACGAAAACCTTTAAGATTACAAAGGTAGGAATATTTGGGAGAGGCTCAATTTTTTTTGCGAAAAAAAAGATAAATGAGGCTATTTGCTGATTTCAACTGTAAAAAACGTACCCTTTTGTGTCATTACAAGGCTCAAATTTGGGGAAGATAAGTTGCTTTCCGAAATATAAGGAATAAAAAATAAATAACTTGCCATTTTTCTCACCACTAAGGCACGAAGAAACACGAAGCAATAGCGTAAAAGAAGACCTTATGCGTGGCTGGTTCGCACCGACTCCTTTGGCTGCCTTGTACCCGGCTGCGAAACGGTAGGCATAGCCGAAAACACGCCTATCGAAAACAGCCTAAAGCTCTACCCGAATCCTACAAGTGATGGGCTTTTTCTCTACTACAACAACCCTCAATACAAAAACTACGTTTTCGCTATTACAGACCTCACAGGCAGGGAAGTTGTGCCGAATACGCCTTTGCAAAGTAGCACGACTTACGGGATTATGGTACAGGGCTGGACGAAAGAAATGTACTTTGTACGAGTGTTTGATGCGGAAGGGCAGAATGTTTACACCGAAAAATTTGTCAAAGAATGAAAATGATTGTCTTTTTATGGTTGTTTCCCTATATTTTGCTTGCACAAAGCCCCAATTTTGCGCAGATTTTTGGGCAGAAATACAAGGGTGCCCTCACTTTTACGCAACAATATCATAACACAATCTATCAAAGTTTGAAGGGATATGGCATTGAGCCGCATGTTGGACTTTCCATTGTTTTTCCAGAATTGATGCGCTACAACCCTACGCAAGATGCCGCAGAAACGATGGGAAATCGGCTCTTATATGCCAACTTTGGCGAAGAATATAGCAATTTTTCGATAGGTTGCTTCCAAATGAAGCCTACTTTTGTGGAGCAATTGGAAAAAGAGGTGCGTAAAAGGCAGGAATTAGCCATTTTCCTGCCAATTTCTCAATATAAAAGTACAGATATTGTCGAAGTTCGTAAGGAAAGACTTGAAAGACTCTCTCAATTGGCTTGGCAGGTCAAATATTTAGCCTGTTTTTTGACAATTATCCAACATAAGTTCCCTTTATCGGGTAAACCTATGTCCGAAAAGGTCAAATTTTATGCAACAGCTTATAATAGAGGTTTTTTGGAATCAGAAGCCGAAATCCTGCGGTGGACAAAAAAAGCGAATTTTCCTGATGTGGAACATGCTTCAGGGAAGCTGTATATTTATGGGGAAATCGCAAGCTATTTTTTTCTCGCAGATTAGTACAGATTTAACCAGAGACTTTCGCAAATATTTTTTAATCTGCGAAAATCTGCGTCCCCGTTTGCGTGAATCTGCGTGAAACTAAACACTTGCAAGGGCTTTCAACACCTCTTTATCCAAGGTGTGTTTTCCTTCAAAAGTATAGGAAATCATCTGAGGAAAATGCCCTTTCAAAGCCTCATATTGTTGTTCAAACATAAGGGGTGCAATCAACTCATCTTCAAGCCCATATACATAATGAATAGGAATATTTTCAAGTCTTTTTTGCAACAAAGGCGGAAATTCTTGAGGCACTTCCCCCGCCCACAAAGTCAAAGACGCAATGTTATATTGTCCATTGCATAGCCATCTCCAAGCCGTAGCAATCCCTTGCGAAAAGCCCAAAAGATGCAGTTTTGCTTGAGGAAATTGGGCTAAAAAATTTGCTGCCAGCCTGTCAAAATAGGCACTTTGGTCAGCAATTTCATGTTCTCTATCCTCCTTTGTCATCCAACTTGCGCCCACACGCCCCGAAAAACCATCAAGATAGTAACGAGAAAGTCCTTCTGGAGCAAGTACCAAAATATGCGTATTTTCGGCAGCCATTTCTTCAAAATGCCGCAAAAAATACTTGGCTAACTGCCCATAGCCATGAACGGTTATCCATATATCTGTGATGCCTGTTTTGTCCTCATTCAAGGCAAAAATACGGGCTGCACGAGGAACAGAAAGAGAAAATTGCTGCATGGGGAAAATGAAAAATGAAAAATGAGAAATGAAACTTATCTTATATCTTGTCAATCTTGTCAAAAATAAAACCTTGTCATCTGCGTGAAACTACGGCAAAGTAACCCATAATTTCTTACTTTTGCACAAAATTACACCAATATGTTAGTATCTATTATTTGGGAGGTAAACAGAATAGCCTTCACGATTCCTATTTTGGGGCGGGATATAGCCTGGTATAGTCTGTTGTTTATCACAGGTTTATGGTTAGGGTATTTCCATTTTAGAAAGGTTTTTAGCCTCGAAAATATCTCGGTTGAATATGCCCAAAAAGTGTGGCTATACGGCTGTATTTGGACTTTAATCGGTGCTCGTTTGGGCGAAATCCTCTTTTATGACCCGCAAAAATACTTTGAAGACCCTTCTCAAATCATTCGCATCTGGGAAGGCGGCTTGTCAAGTCATGGCGCAACCTTTGCCTTGTTTGTTTTTGTCTGGTGGTTTGCAACAAAAACCATGCAAAAACCCTTTTTTTGGCTCGGAGATAGACTTGTTTCGGGCATTGCGGCTGGGGCAGCTTGCGTGCGGTTTGGCAACTTGGCAAACTCCGAAATCATAGGTACGCCTACCTCGCTGCCTTGGGGCTTTGTCTTCAAACTACATGACAATATTGTGCGTCATCCTGTGGTATTATACGAAGGAATCGTATATGTTATATTGAGTTTTGTTTTGTATTTATTTTTTATAAAAAATCATAAAACCATGAAAGACGGCTATGTGGCAGGTTTATTTTTGGTAGGAATGTTTGGGACGCGTTTTTTCTTAGAGTTTATGAAAGAAAATAATTCTACTTTAACCGAGGGTTTTCCGCTTACAATGGGGCAGGTATTGAGCTTGCCACTGTTTTTATTTGGGATTTATTTAGTGGGTTTGCGCAAGGTTTCGCAGCGTTAATGCCCCCCTTCGCCGAGCTACCACCTACTTGAAGGGGGCATTAGGCAAAGCTATCTTATTCAGGACTTACGCAAAATATGTGTTTGTGCCAACATTTGGTAGCCCTTTGCCATGGCAAAAGGCTACCAAATGTTGGTTTTGCGTAAGTCCTGTCATTTTAAAACCGCTTCGAGGGACTGCGTCCCTCGAAGCGAGACTGCCATTTAGAAAATGGCAGCTACGATAAAGCGATTTTTTATGCTTCTGGCTCCTCTCCATCTCCTACATCTAAGCCTACAAAATCCGTAGATGAGCCTTCTATCGAATGAATTACCCCTTTTTGCGCCATGATTTTGCTTTCGATTTCTTTCATCAAATCAGGTTTTTCTTCCAAGAGCTTTTTGACCGTATCACGTCCTTGTCCCAATTTCTCTTTTTCATACGAGAACCAAGAACCTGCTTTGTTGATGATGCTCATTTCTACCGCTAAATCCACGACTTCGCCCGAACGAGAAATGCCTTCGCCAAACATAATGTCAAATTCGGCTTGTTTGAAAGGAGGAGCCACTTTGTTTTTGACAACTTTCACTTTTACCCGATTGCCGATATTGTCCGTACCATCTTTTATTTGATTGGTTTTGCGAATATCAATCCGAATAGAGGCGTAAAACTTCAAAGCATTTCCGCCTGTAGTAGTTTCAGGATTACCAAACATTACGCCGATTTTATCCCGCAACTGATTGATAAAGATGCAAGTACAGTTGGTTTTGGAGATAATCCCTGCCATTTTACGAAGGGCTTGCGACATCAAACGGGCTTGTAAACCCATTTTGGAGTCGCCCATGTCGCCTTCAATCTCCGCTTTCGGGGTCAGGGCTGCTACAGAGTCAATTACAATGACATCTATGGCATTTGAGCGCACCAAATGTTCTGCAATTTCGAGGGCTTGCTCGCCATAATCGGGTTGCGCCATATAGAGCATGTCCATATTTACGCCCAATTTGCTGGCATAAGAACGGTCAAAGGCATGTTCTGCGTCTATAAAAGCTGCAATTCCGCCTAACTTTTGCGCTTCTGCAATGATATGCAGCGCCAAAGTTGTTTTTCCAGAAGATTCTGGTCCATAAATCTCAATAATACGACCACGCGGCACACCGCCAATTCCAAGTGCGATGTCAGTTGTGAGCGAACCTGTCGAAATGGCTTCAATGTCTGTAACTGCGGTGTCGCTAAGTTTCATCACCACGCCTTTTCCGTAGGTTTTGTCCAACTTGTCTAAGGTCGAAGCCAAGGATTTGAGTTTTTCTCCTTGTTCTTTGTCGTGCTTTTCTGCGATGGTTTTCTCGCTTTTGCTTTCTTTTGCCATGATATGGGGAAATAATATAATTGAAAATGAAAAATGAGAAATGAGAAATGAGAAATGAGAAATGAAAAATGAAATCTATCTAATCTTCTATCTTGTTTATCTTGTAAATCTTGTCAAAAATAAAAGCATGTCATCTGCGAAATCTGCTTTCATCTGCGAAAATCTGCGTGCTGAAAAATTCGTACAAAAATAGAGAATATTCTCCTATTATAAACGTACTATTTCATTTTTTTGGGGAAAGGGCGGGCAAGCATCACGCCCGCCCAAAAAAACCCTTTATTAAATCCCCTTAAAATAATTGCGCTTATGAAGTATCAATCTCTCTGTTTTACTAATTTATACGACAAAATTACTACAAAGGTTTTGATTATGCAAGAAAAATTTTAATTATTTTTGCATTGAGGCTAAAAAAGGTATTTTTAGGCGTTATTTTAGGGTTCTTTCCGCATAAATGAGGCAAATGCTTAAGAATAAAAAAAGCGAGAATTTATCTGATTTTACCGCAAAGTTCGTTTTTTTACCGCAAAGTTCGCAAAGGAACCGCAAAGGACGCAAAGAAATTGTACCCTAAACACATCTGTCCCTCATTTATGCGGACACAAATGAGGGACAGATAATGCTGGCAGTTATTTCCCATTAACATTAAGTACGAGTGAGAAATAATATAGCCCTATATTTTCGATATATCTTATTGATTATGATAAACTTATACTAACTTTCAACTCTGAACTTTCAACTTTCAACTCCTTATTCTTTTACAAAAGACATATTCAACATTTCTGTTCCATTATCACATTTTAGCACATAATAGCCTTTGGGAAAATCGGCTGTGGAAATTTGATGCGTATTTGTGCCATTCTGTAAGGTTATAGGCATTTTATATACATTTTTTCCAATCGCATCATAGATTTCAATCATCGCATAAAAGCCTTCCCTTTTTCCGCCATCAAATACAAGGTTAA
>JAYUZN010000366.1:0-4599 GCA_043751755.1 Bacteroidota bacterium
CTATCATCTTCAAGACAATAACACCGGAGACCAATTTAGTTTTACGGCAATTCAAGGCATTAGTCCGAATCAAACGCCCTATTTTGCCACGCTTGGCGGCAGGACTTCTTGCCCTTTGGAGGCAGGTACGATTTCGATGGACGCGCCCAAAATCAACCTTATAAAAGACGGGTTTGCCACAAAGTATGACGAAAGGCTGAACGTTGACCCTCAATCGCAGGCTTCGTTTAAGGTGCAAATCATCAATCAAAATCCGTTCTTTTTGGCGAGAGATATTCAGGTAGTCAATATTTTGCAACGCAATTCGCACAATGCAAGCGTGCAGTTATTGGGCGACAATTTCTCGGATTATACCATGTATGCAGTGCCACCCAATCAGCCTATAACATTAGATATTTTGGTGAACAAAGGGGCAGATGAAACCTATATTTATGACAGTTTGCAGCTATGCGTTATGCCAAAATGCTACTTTGATAATCCTGCGCTTACGCAGTCGCTCGCGATTGGCGATACGGTTACCTTTAGCGTGCATTTTACCAATCCTTGTAGCGAACTATTATTGTCGCAGCCCGAAGAGAATTGGCTCATTCAACGCCGCAATCTCACGAGCAATACCAATCAAGAAGCTCTGCCTATCAAGGTGGCAGGTTTTGACGTAGGAAGTAATAATTTTCAAGGCATTTATTTTCAATATAGAAGAATAGGCGTTCAAAATGATTGGCAACGAATTCCGAATTCTTACGTGTCCAAAGAGAATTTGAGCCTCTTTGTAGCAGCCAATATTTTGCCAAATGAAGCCCCTTATTATCTCTATATTTGGGACATAACAGACGATTTCGAACGCTATCCGAATGGAGAATACGAGCTAAGAAGTGTGGCAGAGTGTTTTATAAATGGAAAAACAGTGTTATCTTATTCTCCAAAATCCAAAGGAACAATAGATAGAAATCAGCAATTAATCGGTTTTCCGCAGCCTTCGGACAAAATGTGGACGTATGGAGATGAGATTTCCATTAGCTTCACTACGGACATTGATTGCAACCGAATAGATAGCACAAATTTTGTCCTAAGAAACTTAAATAGCTTAATAAATGGCATTTATACGCCTATTTCGGGCAAAATTTATTGCCATAACAATAAGCTTACCTTTATCCCAAATGCTCCCATGACGAGTTTTGACGGAGATACTTTGCAGTTTATCGTAAGCGGTGTGTATGATATTACAGGGAAACTGCTCAATACAGAAACTTGGAGTTTTGGGGTGTATGCCCGAAATTTGTATATGGACAAAACGCAATTTGAAGTAGAGTTGTACAAAGGCGAACAAAAAACCTTGACTTCGCATTTTTACAACTTCAAACCGAGCGGAAACCTTACCTATTCAATCTTAGGTTTGACCCCCATAAATGCAGGAAATGACGGCACATATAGCAACTGGTTTACGGCAAGAAATGCTCGCCTTGTAACGATAGCCGCAGGCACAAGCCAAACGGTTTACTTCGACATGAATGCTGCAAACTTGCCTGTAGGCGATTATATGGCGACTTTTAATGTGCAGGACGAAACTGTGCCTTTTTCTATGTATCAAAATGCCCTTACTTTTCGGGTAAAAGTGCTACCAAAAGCTGCTCCTTGGCAGGTAAATACCGCCCTTTTTGCCGAAAATATGACCGTCCATAGCAACTACCGTTTCAGCAATCCCTTGTTGCCTGTAAACACAGATACCTCCGACCTTATTTCGGTTTGGATAGAAAATGAGTTGAGAGGCGTGGGAAAAATAGACAAAATCGGGGCGTATTATGATGCCATTATTACCACGTATGGAAATACGAATGATACTGGTAAACCCTTGACTTTCAGGGTTTGGGACAGTCAAACAGGGACAGAATATGATGCTTTTCCCCCTACGCCCAAAACCTATCTCAAAGATTCAGATATGGGGTCTATAATGAATCCTATCGTGTTGAATGTGAACCAAATAGCGGACAAAGCAAGGTATGTGTATCTGCGCGAAGGCTGGAATTTGTTTTCGTTTAATTCCCAAAATGCCAATGATTCCCTCCGCAAAACGCTGGCTTCTTTGACGCATCTCACGAATGGGAACGTTATAAAGACTGCTACCCGTTCTGCGACCTTCAATGGCACGACTTGGATAACGGCGAATGGGCTTTACACAACGGACGTATATCATGGCTATCAGTTGCACCTTGCGAAGGCAGATACGCTGCGGGTAACGGGTATTTTGCCTACTGTCCTCGCTAAAGACTCCCTTTTTACGGGTTGGAACCTGATTTCTGCCCCCGTAAATGTGCCTACAAATCTTACGACTTTGTTGGCAAGAAGCAACTTTTTGACGGGTTCAGAGCCAGATAGCATGGTCATCAAAACCGTCAGCCCCCCGAATGAGCCGCAATATCAAAATATGGTGGCATATTACAAAACCACGCAAAACCCTGCTTGGCAGTTCAGCAATGCGAGTGGTATGGAGGCGATTCGTCCCAATTATGGCTATTGGCTCAAAGTGGATAAAAATACGAATCTATGTATGAGTTCCACGATTTGTGCGGGTACTACGGTGCTGCGGACAGGACACGCTGGCAGCGTGGCGTTCGACCCTTTTGACAGGCAAACGTGGGTCGTGAATCCGTCTCAATATGCGTTCAATATGCTGATAACAGGCTATGTGGAAATTGACGGGTCTTTGTCGCCATTGTCGCCGTTGTCAGTGTCCCCACTGACAACAACAGCGACAATGCCCAAAATAGCTGCCTATATCGGCAATGAGTGTAGAGGCGTGGGCGAATTAGTCTATATTCCTGAACTCAAACGCTACTTGATTTCGCTCTTTGTCTATGCAAATACAGAAAATGAAAGCCTCAGTTTCCGCATTTATCAGCCCGAAAAAGACCGATATTATGCGCATTTTGAACCGCTGCCTTTTGAAACAGATGCTTTAATTGGCACTTTGTCGCAGCCCTATCGTTTCAGCAACTTGCCGCCTGACAATACTTTTAGCGCAACTGCCTATCCGAATCCATTTCAGCACACCTTGAATATAGACCTTGTGGCAGATGTGGCGCAGGATTATACGATAGAGTTGTGCGATATTATGGGCAAAACGGTGGCGGTTTATTCCCACAAAGAAGCGAATCTTACAGAAAGTATCGCTCTCAAAACGCAGGGTTTGGGCTTGGTGCAAGGCGTGTATTTGCTGCATATAAAAAGCAGTCTCGGCGAGCAGAAAACGATTAAGGTCGTTTACAATCCGTAATGTTAGGATAGATGTCATCTCTTTAAGAGATGACATCTATCCTAACCATCGAATGGCTGGTGCAAGCGTCCGCTTGTACCTCTTTCTTGAAGCGTCCGCTTCCCACTTAGAAGCGTCCGCTTCAAGACCGTTGCCACAAGCGTCCGCTTGCGGCAACTACACAAAATGGCATTTTATCTATACAAATAAAACCATCAACAAATATTTCTTTTAACTTCATAATACAATGAAAAATACAACAATTCTCTCTTTTCTTTACTGCCTTGTCGCAACATTCAGCAGCCTACAAGCGCAAACAGGTAACGTCTATTCAGGCTATTCAAGTAACAATACTGGAAGTTACAATGTATATCTGGGCAATCAATCAGGGCAAAGCAATTTAGGCAGCTACAATTCCTTTGTCGGCAATCGGTCAGGGTTTTTTAATACATATGGTAATGAGAACGTATTTTTGGGTTCAAATGCGGGGGAATCAAGTACTGCCAATCAATGTGTCTTTTTGGGCAATGGTGCAGGAAACGTAAATACCGCAAATGGAAATGTATTTGTAGGCTACGTTTCGGGTTATATCAACACCTCTGGCAACAACAATTCCTTTTTGGGGCGGGAGGCAGGTTTTAGCAACACAACAGGGAGTAATAACCTTTTTTTAGGGGCATTTGCAGGACGTAGCAATTCAACAGGCGGAGAAAATACTTTTATGGGTTCATTTGCAGGGTATTTCAACTCCACAGGCACTTTCAACACCTTTTCAGGCACCTCTGCAGGATATACTAATACAACAGGCAATAACAACACTTTTTTAGGCAGAAATTCAGGATATCTGAACACTACAGGCTCGGACAACACTTTTTTGGGGGCAGTAGCAGGTGAAAATAACACTACAGGCATTCAAAATGTCTTTGTCGGAAATGGCGCAGGGCGTTTCAACAATGCAAACGGAAATATGTTTATCGGTTATAATTCTGGATATAACAATATATTTGGAAATGAAAACACTTTTGCAGGAAATAGTGCAGGTTACAGCAACACTATGGGCAATAACAACACCTTTTCAGGCAAAGCCGCAGGATATGCCAACACAATAGGCAGTAACAACACTTTTTTAGGCAGGTACGCAGGAAATCTTAATACAACAGGCTCGGAAAACACTTTTTTGGGGTCAGTAGCAGGCGAAAATAACACCACAGGTATTCAAAATGTCTTTGTCGGAAATGGCGCAGGGCGTTCCAACAATGCCAATGGAAATATGTTTATAGGCTACATTTCTGGCTACAATAACACTTCAGGAAATGAGAATACTTTTGCAGGAAATGGCGCAGGTTACA
>JAYUZN010000367.1:0-9037 GCA_043751755.1 Bacteroidota bacterium
CGCCCAAGTGGAACCAAACTGCCCACTTTTTCTTCTTTGGGAATCTTATCGTTTTTGGGAAATTTGTGTGTTTCAGCCATGATTTTCAGTGAGCAGTGAGCAGTTAGCAGTCATCAATTCGCCTACGCTGAGTGAGTCGTAGTGAGTAGAAAGGCTTGTTTCTTACTGATTTATGCTAATTTTGTTGTGTAGAAAGCGTTAGAAATGTGTCCTTTTCGCCAAAAAGGAATGATAAAGGTACGGAGATTTGGGGAAATAGCAATTTTTTTTGTATTTATAAATAAAAAGGCACTTGTGGAAATATTATGGGTATGGCAAAAATGCCTTAGGAATGGAAATTAAATAAAGTAACAATTTTATAGTCCCGTAGGGACGGCGATATTTATAGAAAAAACATGCCAACCCCTCCCTCTTTTTTTTAGCGTTTGCACGAGAAATGCAATAAATTGGGGGGGATTATGGGGGGCTATAAATATTTCGTGCCTACGGCACTAAGAAATTCCCAAAATGAAATTGTTATGTTATTTATTTTCTATTCCTTATCTTATTCTACCAATACTTTTTTCACCACTTTCCCTTTCAAAGTTTGGATTTCTAAGATATAAATTCCTTTTGCAAAAGAAGAAACCGCTATTTTGGCTGTTTTTTCGGAGAAAAAGAGCCTTTTGCCTGTCATATCCAACAAAGAAACGGCGTTTATTTGTTCTGTAGAAACGATTTCTATAAAGTCTTGGGCAGGATTTGGGAAAATGCTAATGCTTTCATTTTCAGAAGGTTCGAGGTTTGTACAAGGCGAAAAAAGGATATATACTTCTCCTGCAAAAGCATCACAATGGCTGCTATCAGGTGCGAGCATATTCAGAGAATACAAGCCCGATTGCGTAACAACAATGGAATCTGCCGTAGCTCCAGTACTCCATTGATGGGCATACCCTTGTAAGAAAGGAGGTCCCCATGGGGATTGAAAATCCGATACATCAAAACCTAATGTTATAGGGCTTTGATATTGGCAAACGAGCAAAGTATCTGAGTAACCCCAATCAATGAAAAGTCCTGCATTGACCGTTATCATTGCATAATCATAGCTTGTATCTGTCCCGCAAATAATTCTGCGCTCATAAAAAGTCGTAACAGGAGGCGTGATGAGAGGCTCTGCATCTGTCGGATTCGGCACGCCTGCTGTAGGCGACCATAGATAGTTGCAACCTGCTTGCGTGGGCGTAACAGGCTGTGTTTGAACACTATGCCCCACGCAGCACGCATAATGCGAAATAAGCGTTGTGTCAAGTAGTTGGGCAGGGAGCAAGTAGCAAGCAAGAACAAAAATCAAAAAATGAATGTGTTTCATATAACTATTCCAATTGGCTGAAAAATTCAATAATCTGTTGAAATGCCCCTAAGAGTTCGGGCAGGTTTCCCAAGTAATATTTGCGTATATCTATTTCTATTTTGTCGGTGAGGCGCATAAAAATCCAAGAATCTCCTGTTGTAACACAGCCATAAACGACTGAAAAATTCGTATTTCCTCGTTTTTCGTTATATTTTTGCGCCCCCAGCATTTGTGCAGCACATTGCGGAATCCCTATTTCCACGTCATTTTTCTTTGCCTCTACCACTTGAATAATGGGAAAATTGAGGTCAAAACTGTGTATATCTTTGGCAAGAATAAAATCACATTCTCCTTTGAGTTTGTCGTCAATGTTCAAATTGTCGCCCGAATAAATGGTAAAATATTTATCATTTCTGTTCCGCAATTCTACCAATATCGGCATAACGATAGATTCAGACTTCGCTTTTTCGCTTCTAATGGGCAATTCCTGCGCAATTTGTAGCAAATTGAGCAGCCATTCGCTTGGGGCAAGTGGCTTGATTTCATTAAAAAGGCTTACAACTTGGTTTTTCAGCCCAAATTCTTGGTCTAATTGCAATAAAGAGTATTCGCTATAAGCCATGCTGCTATTTTTTTGGGAATAATTTGTACAAATATACGCAGATTTTCTGGGTTTTCAGAGAACCAAATTTATTTTGCATGGCTTTCTCATAAAAAATAAAACCGCAAAGAACGCAAAGAAAGCCCACGCAAAGGGCGCAAAGTTGGTAATTTTGAGTTATTCCTTTGCGTTCTTTGCGGTTCCTTTGCGGTAAAAAGAGAGGTATTTGCGTTTTGTCAGCTCAGATTTCTTTACAGCAGGCACAATTTTGTACTATTCCACCACCACTTTTTTCACAACCTTTCCTTTCAAAGTCTGGATTTCCAATAGATAAATCCCTTTTGCAAAAGGAGAAACGTCTATTTGGGCTGTTTTTTCGGAAAAATACAGCTTTTTTCCTGTCATATCCAACAAAGAAACAGAACTTATTTTTTCTGTAGAAACGATATAAACCAAGTCATTTGCAGGATTCGGATAAAGTTGAATGCTGTTAGATAGCTCATTTTCAACACCTACAGAAGAAACCCCATACACGCCATTTAGCAAATGCGCATCTACCAACTTTTCTATTCCTGCACTTCCGCCAAAACCCGCCCAATGACTCAACAACTTCGTATCGCTTGTAGGAGTCAAAATTAAAGTACCATTGCCCCCATTTTCTACCTGAAAACGAAGCCTTGCAATTTGCCCCATTCCCATTGCCACATTTTGATGATTGAAACGGGTAAAACCTATATGTATCTCATTACCAATGACTTTCTGTACCTGCAACAGGCTATCTGCCATGCCCAACCACGAATTGTCGTACAACACAGAAATAGAATTAGGCTTTATCAAAGTTGGGTCAAAAGTAATAACCGTAGAAAAACCATACATATCTTTTGCTTGAATCGTAGCATCTCCCAGCATTATCGGGATTTCTACCCAAGCTCCCCCTGTAAGCACCGTATTTGGCACGCCCAAACTCACAGTAGGGTCATTTGCATCGGCATTCATAAAAGAAAGCGTATTCCAATTGCGGCTGCTTTGTCCCAAATTTGCCTGTATTGCCGCCACATCTGCCTGATTTACAGTGCCATCACCATTGGCATCTGCATGTTTTTGGTTCACCAACATATCCAAATACATTTCTAAACCGCTCGCCCAATTGGGACAAGTTTGTGGTGTGTAATTCGTATTTGCATTGGGGCGAGGAGTGCCTGTGATGCCATATTGCAAGCCCAACACAAAAATATCTTCTGCTTCTACAAAGCCATTTCTATCACAATCGCCCGGAAAAACGCGACAATCTACCACAGGCAAATAATTCACAAAAGTGTCCAAAACCACCCCGTCCGACACAATCAAGGTAACGGCATACACGCCCGGCGTAGCATACACATGTTTTGGCTGTCCATTTCCTGTTGCAATGTTATTTACGCCAGAAGCAGGGTCGCCAAAGTTCCAAATCAAGACAGGATAGCTTGCAGGGCTGTTTGTATAATAAAAATAAGCCGAATCTCCCGCACAAGGCACATTCATAAAATTGGACAAATTCCAATCTGCAATACAGTGCGTATTAAAGGTTTGCGAATAAGTATCTGTTTGTGCGCCATCAGAAATGGTGAGCGAAATGGTGTAAGTACCTGGCGTTGTGTAGTTGTGATACTGCGGATTTGCCAGCGTAGAAGTGTCATTTACCCCTCCGCCAAAGTTCCAAGAGTAGCTTAGATTGCTGCCAATGCTTTGATTTTGAAGATAAACATAGTTCGACCCTCCGCAACTTGCTTCAAAAGCAGCCGCAAAACAATCCGTCCCAATCGTCAAAACTTCGGTGCTATACGCCCATTCCGCCCCAATGTTCACAAAATGCGTAACAATATACGTACCTGCTTGTGTGTAAACATGATAAGTCAAAGTATCATGGCTCGTATTCGGATTGCCCGAAATAGTATCCCCAAAATCCCAAAAATGCAAGGCATACATATCCGAACCTGCAAACCAAACCGTATCACCTGCGCAAGCATTTTGGTAGGTAAAATTGGCATAGCAAGCCTGTACTTGTTGTGTATTTGCGACCAAAGCTAAGAAAAGAACAAAGGAAAAGAATATCTTTTTCATAAAAAATGTGGTTATTTCACGCAGATTTTCGCAGACAAGAAACACGAAAAGAATAAAATCCTAATTTACCACTAAGGCACGAAGGAAACTAAGAAAAAGTATGGCTTAGTTGTCTTCTTTTACCCTATTGCTTCGTGTTTCTTCGTGCCTTAGCGGTGAGAAAAATAGCAAGTTATTTAATTTCTGTTCCTAAGAGCAGATACCGCAGATGTTTCTTTATCTGCGCTATCTGCTTTTATCTGCGAATCATCTGCGAGACAAAGAACGCCATTTTCCTCTTCCCATTCTTAATTTTATTTCCCAAAATGTCGTATTTTCTGCCTAAACAGTCGTATATTGCGGCTTAATATACATTTTTCATGAAAACAACGTGGCTTATTTTCGGCTTATTTCTCTCTTTTTTGGGAAAAAATAACCTTTGTGAGGACTGTCTAACCGCCGAAGAAGCGGCAAAACACATCGGTGAAACTGTCAAAATACGGGCAAAAGTTGCCCATATTTACACAGGTGTCTTTGGCAATTCGCCTATTATGTATTTCAATTTGGACAAAAAATTCCCTCAAAATCCCCTTGCCCTGCGCATAGAGCCAGAAAATCAAGCCAAATTTGCGGACAAAAAAAAGTATGAGGGCAAAACGGTTATCGTTACGGGCAAGGTGTATTTGCAGGAAAATGAATATACCCCAAAACCTTGTATGAGAGTGGCGAATCCCGAAGAAGTGGAGGTGTTAAATTGATAAGAAGTTGAAAGTTGAGAGTTGAAAGTTGATATAGGTTTATCATAATCAATAAGATATATCGAAAATATAGGGTTAGATTATTTCTCATTCGTACTTAATTACCTTTCTTCTATATATCCACAATAAGAAATTGTATCAAAGTTTTTAGTAATTATCTTTACTTCTAAAGTATGATGAGCAGCATCTTTAATCAAGGAAACTTTAGCAGTATCTGTTTGCGCATCATACGTATTTGTATATAACCACTTGAAACAAAGCACCTCTGATTGAGATTGTTGGTGAGTGCTTGTATCAGGAGTCGTTGTGGGATACAAGGGTCCGAAAGATTGTGAATCCGACTTTCGCCATACATTTGACATATACATGCGTTCATTGCCTCCTTTTGTATAAAAAACGGTATAAGCATTTTCTTCTTCAAGAATCTGAGCTGTTATGTCTTGCCTATTCGAAAAGGCTTTGGTTATATACATTTTTGTTAAGGTATTTTGTTTTTCGTTCAAAAACGCTCCATAATCCCTCCCAATAACAAACACAGGATAAAAAATTATCCCTATTCCAGCTATAATCAAATGAACTTTATTCCTTGTAGTTCCATTGATTTTGTAGGTAAGCCATGCAACAGTCAGCCAAAGGCTCGCCACAATAAAATAAAGCAGGCTGTAAAATGCGCATTTTTTCAACATTATAGGCGTAAAATCATAATGCGTATTATACGCCTCTTTTAAAATAGTTTGAGCGGAAATATATTGGATTTGAGTAACTATCAAGAATAAGAATATTCTGAATCTTAACATAATGATTTTAACTGAATTACAAGGGGCATTTGTGATTTTCCAGCCTTCCTTTTCAAGGGCATTGCGCAGACAATTAGGATAAATGTCCTTTGCCATTTTTGCTAACATTTGAGCTACAAAAGTAAGCAATTTCTCAGTTTGCACAAAATATTTCTTTCCTTAATTCTTTTTTCTTTACAAAGATAGGCATAGCCCCCCTTTTTTCACAAAGCTGTTTGCTTTTTCTAAAAAAAATGGCTATCTTTGTCCGAAAATAACCGATAAATCAGACAACCATGAATCCGCAAACCATAGACACACAGGAATTAAAAGCTGCCTTACTGCAATTAGCACAGTCAGATAAGGCATTTATGCAGCAACTTTTTCAGCAAACGCTGCTGAATATAACACAAGAAGACATAGAAAAATTAGATTCAATAGAAATCCGCGAACGCTTGCGAGACAACTTTCGACACAAAGGCGGCGTAAAAATGAGTGTTATAAAATCGCTACAAAAATTGTTTAAAGATGCCCCTACAGCTGAAGAAATGGCTAACCTTTTAAGAAAATAAGCTATGTATTTTGTGTTAGATACTAATATTTTAGTTCATCTCATTCGCGAAAATGAACAAATCATTCAACTTGTAGAAGATTTGGAAAAAGCGGGGGCAGAAGTGTTTATTTCGATAGTTTCTGTAGGCGAAATCTATTCCCTCGCCTATCAATTTGCTTGGGGCAAACATAAACTTCAAGAAATGGAACGTTTATTGGAGCAACTTATTCCGATTCCTATAGATAATAAAGAGCTTGCGAAAATGTATGCCGAAATAGATACCTACAGCCAACATAAGAACCCAGTTATTGCGATGCCCAAAGGCATAAGTGCCAGAAATATGGGAAAAAATGATATTTGGATTGCTGCAACTGCTTATTTGTTAGAAGCTACTTTAATAACAATGGATAATGATTTTAATCACCTTGATAGCGTTTATTTTAACGTGTTAAAAGCATAATTATTAACTGATATTGTTGGAAAAGACTAAAAAGTTTTTTTTGTTTTCCGCCATTCCCC
The DNA here is from genome assembly GCA_043751755.1 of Bacteroidota bacterium. Taxonomy (GTDB): domain Bacteria; phylum Bacteroidota; class Bacteroidia; order J057; family J057; genus JAAFHL01. The sequence goes on from JAYUZN010000367.1 coordinate 6,617, forward strand.
TTACAAAGATACGCATAGAAAGCCCTTTTTCTCCCCTTTTTTCATAAAGCCCTTTGTTTTCCCCCCAAAAAAACCTATCTTTGTGTTTTCAAAGCCTATAACGGTCATTATTTTCGATATGAAAAATAGTACATCGCGCCCTAATTGGGGGTATATGAAGGCATTAGAAGCCTATTTTGCTGCACAAGAAAATATCTATGCTGCTTATCTTTTTGGCTCATATGCGCGGGGGCAAGAGACCGAGGAGAGCGATATAGACATTTTGGTAGCGTTGAAATACGAGGATAATCGCTTCGATTACTTCGCTTTTTGGGACTTACAGGCAGATTTGACCGCTATTTGTGGCAAACGGGTGGATTTACTTTCCGAAAAAAGTATATCCCCTTTTATGCTGCCTTATATCGAACAAGATAAACAACTTATCTATGAAAGGGAAACTCGGGGATAAAGTGCGGCTACAACATATTGCTTATGCCATTTCTTTGGTAAAGGAATTTATACAAGAGAAAGATTTTGCAGAATTGCTGCATAATCAACTCTTGCTTTCGGCGGTAGAAAGGCAAGTAGAAATCATTGGCGAAGCCGCTAATCATTTATCCGAAGAAATAAAAGAAAAATACGCTACGATTCCTTGGCGAAAAATAATAGGTTTTCGTAATCTTATTTCGCATGAGTATTTTCGAGTAGATGTGGCTATTCTTTGGGACGTGATAACAGATAAGCTCCCTCCCTTAGCAATAATTGTCGAAGAAATGTTGGCAGACCTTGAAATTGAATAAAAGAGAAAAAATGGATTCCATAGAAACCTTAAAACGCTTGCGAGACAAATATAGAGACAATATGAAGATAACTTTTTCTGTTATAAACGATTATGTAGGCGACCAGCGTATTCAGCGCATTGCAGGCTACTTGCATGAGCAGGGGCATGAAATCGAAATTGTGGGGCGAGTGTTGCCCGATTCTTTGCCTGTAAACCATTTTCCGTACAAAGTTACCAGATTACATTTATTTTTCATAAAAGGAAAATTCTTTTATTTGGAATTTACGATTCGCTTATTTTTTTATTTGCTGTTTCAAAAAACAGAGATTTTGGTGGCAAATGATTTGGATACTTTGTTGCCTAATTTCCTGATTTCTCGCCTCAAAAAGAAAAAACTTATCTATGATTCTCATGAATATTTTACGCAAGTTCCCGAACTCATACATCGCCCTGCTACCCAAAAAATATGGCTTGCTATAGAGCGGTTCATTTTCCCAAAATTGAAATATGTATATACAGTAAATGCCTCTATTGCAAAGATTTATGAAGATTTGTATAAAATTCCTGTGAAAGTCATTCGCAACTTGCCCATTCAAAAACAAGCAAAATCCTTGCTGCTACCGCCGCCCTATTTGCTTCTCTATCAAGGCGCGCTCAATGTGGGCAGAGGCATAGAGTTGATGATAGATATCATGGCTTTTTTGCCTGATTATGAGCTGCTTATCATTGGAAAAGGGGATATAGAAGTGGCTTTACGAGAAAGAGCAAAAGGCGCGAAAAATGTGCGTTTTCAGGGCTTTGTGCCACCAAATGAATTGCATTTACTCACACAAACAGCAAAATTAGGCTTTAGTTTGGAGGAGGATTTGGGCGGAAATTATCACTATGCTTCGCCCAACAAATTGTATGATTATATACAGGCACACATTCCTTGTATTGCTTCGGATTTGCCCGAAATGAGGGCTTTAGTGAAAGGTTTTAAGACAGGGAAAGTCTTGTTTTTGGCAGAAAGAAAGGCAGAAAATCTGGCAAAAAAGGTGCGAAATATCTGCGAAAATGCGGAAAAATATACTGCTTTTCAACAAAATTGCGCAAAGGCTGCGGAGGTGTTGTGTTGGGAAAATGAACGGGGAAAGTTGAAGGAGTTTTATGGAGGTCACCACAGATAACACAGATAAAGATATGCCTTGCCGCTTTCAAAATGAGGACTTAGGCACAACCGACATTTGGTAGCCTTTTGCCATGTCAAAGGGCTACCAAATGTCGGTATAAACACGTATTTTGGGTAAATCCTGAAAATAACGGCTTTGGTTTTCAACACATTAAGTCTGATGTACTGTATTTCAACACACCCTTACCTTTTGTCTAAACTACCCATTTATGTTGTATTTTGCAAAAGACAGCTTTAAAATAGCCCCATTTTATAAGTCTCCCTATATTTCCCCAAAACCTCTGTACTATTATTTGTAAACCCGCCAGAAAAAACTTATTTTTGTGCCAAAATATGCTTATCATTTCATAAGGAACAAAAATTAAATAACTTACCATTTTCTCACCACTAGGGCACGAAGAAACACGAAGCAATATAGTAAAAGAAGACCTCTAAGCCACGCTTTTTCTTTCTTAGTTTTCTTTGTGCCTTAGTGGTAAATTGTGATTTT
>JAYUZN010000368.1:0-10923 GCA_043751755.1 Bacteroidota bacterium
CGACAAATATGTTAGCCCTTGCGGTCGAAGCTGCCCGTTTGCGTGCGACTTTGGGCGAGATTTCTGCCGCTATGGAAACCGCCGCAGGTCGCTACAAGCCCGAAATTAGGTCAGTTTCAGGCGTTTATCTCAAAGAATCTATGCACAATGATATTTTTCTCAAAGCGAAAGCCTTAGCCGATAAATTTGCGGAAATAGAAGGTCGCCGCCCCCGTATTATGGTGGCAAAAATGGGGCAGGACGGGCATGACAGAGGCGCGAAAATCATTGCTACGAGTTTTGCTGATGTGGGGTTTGATGTGGATATAGGACCGCTTTTCCAGATGCCTTCGGAAGTGGCTATGCAAGCCGCTGAAAATGATGCAGATATAGTGGGGGTTTCGAGTCTTGCGGCAGGACACAAAACCTTGATTCCGCAGTTGCGAGAAGAATTGGTAAAAATCGGCAGGGAGGATATTATGATTGTGGCAGGAGGGGTTATTCCCCGTCAGGATTACGATTTTCTATACGAACATGGTGTAAGGGCTATTTTTGGCCCAGGTACGCCTGTGCCAAATGCGGCGGTGGAGATTTTGGAGAAATTGTTGGGAGATTATCTTGAAAACGGGATAGTTTTGCCGTAAATAGTTCTTTAAACAGGTAAATTTCTTAAAACATGTCATTTCTTAAAGAAATGACATGTTTCAGGTAAATTTGCGGTATGTGTAGCGCATGCTTTAGCTTGCGTTACAAGTTACAAAAACAGCGCATTATTTTGTGCATGAATTACCGTAGTTGCCATTTTTCAAATGGCAAGAAGCTCTGCCATTTGAAAAATGGCAGCTACGGGAGGCGGTGCGTAAATCCTATTGCATAATTTTTGCTAAAAAATCGTCTTTTCGGCGGCGGGAAATGTCTAATGTCGTTCCATCTTCCATGATTACCTGCCCATTTTCGCCTTTAACATATTTTTTAACATATTGCAAATTGACAATGTATGAATTATGGATTCTAAAAAAAGAATGTGCCTGCAAGGTCTCCTCCCACTCTTTTATAATTTGCGTAGAAATCACTTGCGTTTTATTCAGCAGGTGAAAAACGGTGAAATTACCTGCTGTTTCTAAACGAACAATCTCGGACATTTGCACAAATAAAAAGCCCTCTACGGTGGGGATAGCGAGTTTTTGGATAGTTGAAATCGGCTGTTTTAAGGATTGCAAGAGGTGTTGAAATTGCTCAAAAGGCTGAACAGGGGCTTTTTTGTTTTTCCATTTTTCGACCGCTTTTACCAAATCTTCCGCATCAATGGGCTTCAAAAGATAATCAAATGCCGAAAACTTGATGGCTTGAATGGCATATTGATTGTAGGCTGTAACAAATATGACTTCAAAAGGATAGGAACCTAATTTTTCTAACATAGAAAAGCCATTCATTTGGGGCATCTCTATATCCAAAAACACCAATTCTGGCTGATGATTGCGAATAGCCTGTATGCCTTCATTGCCCGACTCACATCTTGCAATCAGCTCTATTTCAGGGCAATAGCTCGAAAGTAATAAAGCTAAAGTTTGAATACTATCCTTTTCGTCATCAATAATAATAGCTCTATGCATCTGTAATTGAAAATTGAAAATTGAAAAATGAAAAATGAAAAATAGAAAAATAGAAAACGAAATCTATCTAATTTTCTATCTTGTTTATCTTGTCAATCTTGTCAAAAATAAAAGCATGTCATCTGCGAAAATCTGCGTGCTGAAAACATTATTCAAACAGTCCAAAAACGGCACTTCCACTTCCCGACATAGCCGCATAAATAGCCCCTTTTTCGTACAATTCCGCTTTTATTTTTTGGAGTTCAGGATACATGTTAAAAACGGGTATTTCCAAATCATTTTCCAAATATTTTTGCCAAGTATCCACAGGCAAGCACAAGATTTCCCCCAAATCCCGAGAAGCATCACATTTTGTATAATCCAACGCCTTGTACGCAGCAACAGTAGAAGAATGAATCGGAGGCGTAATAAGTTCTATTTTGAAGGGTAAATCTATCTCAAATGCCTGTAAATCAGTGCCTATGCCCGTAGCCAACATGGGTTTTTCGGAGAGAAAAAAAGGCACATCTGCGCCCAATTTCGCAGCCATATTAGCCAATTCCTCCATAGACAAGCCCAAATGAAACAGCGTATTCATGCCTGTCAAAGTCGCAGCAGCATCAGACGAGCCTCCGCCAAGTCCTGCCCCTGCGGGAATGTTTTTTTTTAGCCAAATATGAACAGTAGGCAAATCTGGGAATTGTTTTTGTAGCAAACGAAAAGCCTTTATACACAAATTAGTTTCTATATCTCCCTCAATGTCAAGTCCTTGCATTTCCAAAGAAAGCCCTTTGCTATGTTCGCTTATCTCCAATTCATCTGCTAATTGCGGAAGCGGATACATCAAGGTTTCTAAGATATGATACCCGTCAGGGCGTTTTCCTTTTATAAACAAGCCTAAATTGATTTTGGCAGGAGGAGAAAATGTGTAAGTCATAGTCGAATTTTGGGGCAAAGGTCTCTTTTTTTGGGGGGAAATGCAAGTTAAAATAAGCGTTTTTCTTATTGCCATTTATCTCGTATATTTGCAGAAAATTAAGCAGCTATTTTTATGCAAAAAATCACGTTTCTGCTCTGTCTTGCCTGTTCCACACAACTTTTTTCCCAAGCCAAAAGCATCTTATTTTTGGGAAACAGCTACACAGCCGTCAATAATCTGCCGCTTACCCTGCACAACTTCGCACTTGCGGCGGGCGACACCCTCATTTACGACTCAAACACGCCGGGAGGCTATACCTTTCAGCTACACAGCACAAATGCCACTTCTTTGGCAAAAATAAATAGTCAGCCTTGGGATTATGTGGTTTTGCAAGAACAAAGTCAGTTGCCGTCCTTTCCCCCTGCGCAAGTCGCAACAGATGTTTTGCCTTATGCGCACCTTTTGGATAGCCTCATTCATGCCAATAATGCCTGTTCTAACACTGTATTTTATATGACTTGGGGCAGGAAATACGGAGATGCGGCAAATTGTGCGGGTTATCCGCCTTTGTGTACCTTTGATGGCATGGCAGGAAGGTTGAGAGAGAGTTATTTACTCATGGGCGACTTAAATCAGGCACTTGTAGCACCTGCGGGCATGGCTTGGAAGGCTTCTCGCATGGCAGACAGTACGATTAATTTGTGGTCGGCAGACAACAGTCATCCGAGTGTGGAAGGCACTTATCTGACCACTTGCGTATTTTATGCCACTATTTTTGAGAAAACACCTATGGGAAACCCCTTTATTTCGACTTTATCGCCTACTACAGCCGCTTTTTTGCAAGGAATTGCGCATAATATCGTTTTTGATAGCCTTGTAACTTGGAATATTAACGAATTTGACCCGCAGGCTGCTTTTTCTGCTACCAAAAACGGATATGAGGCTACTTTTACGAATAATTCGCAGTTTAGCAATGCTTTTATGTGGGATTTTGGAGATGGAGCTACGAGTTTAGCTGCAAATCCTACCCATACCTACGCAAGTGCTGGCACGTACAATGTTTCACAAATCGTAACAAATGGCTGTGGTTTGTTTGATACTTTGATACAAAGCTTCACAATAAATGCCCCTATTTTGTCTTGGCAAAGAGCAAATACTTTGGGTAGAGGCATGAATTTACCCTATTTGGAAAAATATTGGGGCGGAGATTCTGCCATTAATTATAGCAACTATTTGGATTTGAACCTTTTGCCCTCCTTCAAAGCCGATATAGCCTTGATGTCCCAAATGAATATGCAAACCCTGCGTTTGCCTGTGTGTTTTAGTGCGTGGGAAGATGGAATTTCGCCCTATAACATTGATTCTATTTCGTATTTTGCTGCGGTAGATTCTTTTGTGGCTTGGACGACTGCCCAAAATATGAACCTTGTCATAGACTTTCATCATGGCAGATTGTCAAGTGCCAATTTTGCAACCGAAGTAGATAGAATAGCCACTATTTGGGCAGAAGTGGCGCAAAGATATGCGAATACAAACCCCGAAAAAGTCTTTTTTGAAGTCTATAATGAACCTTGGGACGTGGATTCTGCCGAATGGAGAACGGCTGTAGCTACGATTACAGCCGCAATTCGTGCGCAAGCTCCGCAGCATACTATCATTGTGGGCGGCAGAAATTGGAACAGTATTTGGGGCTTAGAAAATCTGTATCCTTTGGCAGATTCTAATGTTATTTATACTTTTCATTTCTATGACCCGATGATTTTCACGCATCAAGCTGCGACTTGGGTGGGAGATGCGGTGGCTACACAAGGAGTTCCTTTTCCTTACAATGCTGCTACTATGCCGCCTATCAACCCTGCGACAGTAGGCACTTGGGGCGAAAATGCCTATAATGCCTACGCAACGTATGGCACAAAAACGGCGCTTACTACCTCTTTGGTAGCAGCCAAAAACTGGTCAAATCTGCATCAATTGCCTGTGTATTGTGGCGAATGGGGGTCTTACAAGGTTTTTATTCCCAATGACGGCAGCCGTTGTCGCTATACAGATGCGGTCAAAAGTGGCTTGGATTCCTTAGAAATTCCGTTTACGTATTGGGAATGGAGTGAAGGGTTTAGCCTTTTTGACGGCGTGCCTGCGCTCAACAATTTGGCGCAATGTATGGCGGATATTTGGGGAATCATCATTATAAACGTAGCAGAACCCATTACGGCAAAGATTTCGCTTTATCCCAATCCTGTTTCGGATAAGTTATATATTTCGCTCACAAATATCAATCCTGCGGAAACAGAGGTGTTTATCTTTGATATGGCAGGAAAAATGATGCTTCAAACTCACTATACAAATGAAATTTCTGTGAAAGGCTTGCCGCAAGGTATGTATGTCTTGAAAGTGGCAGGAAAAAGTGTGTTATTTGTGAAGGAATAGCGGTTTCGAGCCGCTTCGAGGGTCTGCGACCACTCGAAGGGCTACAAACCTGTAACATACCACTCAACATTCAAGTATAGGGCTTTACAACCCTTCGAGTGGGCGATAGCCCCTCGAAGCGGTTGTAAAGCCAAAACCTCCCAATTCCTCATGCAATTACTCAACTACATAAACGGCAATTTACAGGCTGCCCTTTCCCACGAATGGCTTGAAAACCTCAATCCAGCCACAGGAAACGTGTTTTCGTATATTCCAGATAGCGAAGCAGCTGATGTAGAACTTGCCTATCAAGCTGCCAAAAAGGCCTTTCCCACTTGGTCAAAAACGCCGATTCAAGCCCGTTTTGCCATTATGATGCGCATTGTGGCAGAGATAGAAAAGCGTTTTGAAGAATTGGCGTTGGCAGAAACAAATGACAATGGCAAACCCTTGTGGCTTTCCAAACGAGTGGACATTCCACGTGCAGCCGACAATTTTCGTTTTTATGCACAAGCCATCACACAATTTGCAAGCGAAACCCACGACATGGGCGAAACGGGTTTCAACTATACTTTGCGCCGTCCGATTGGCGTAGTCGGGGCGATTTCCCCTTGGAATCTGCCCTTGTATTTGTTTACATGGAAAATCGCTCCTGCCATAGCTGCGGGCAATACAGTTGTCGCAAAACCTTCGGAAGTTACGCCTTTGACAGCTTATTTGTTGTCCGAAATTTGTATAGCCGCAGGGCTGCCCGCAGGAGTTTTGAACATCGTGCATGGAACGGGGCCGAAGGTAGGCGAAGCGATTGTAACCCATGCCGACATTCCTGTTATCACTTTTACCGGCAGCACAGGCGTAGGCAAGCGCATCGCGACTTTGGTTGCGCCAATGTTCAAAAAACTTTCCTTAGAAATGGGGGGCAAAAACCCGAATATTATCTTTGCAGATTGCGAATATGAGCAGACCGTCAAAGGAAGTGTAAGGGCGGCTTTTACCAATCAAGGGCAAATTTGCTTGTGTGGCTCTCGTATTTTGGTGGAAAGGAGCATTTATGCGCAGTTTGTTGCTGATTTTGTCAAGGAAACTCTGACTTATAAAGTGGGAAATCCTGTAGAAGATAGTTCAAGAGTCGGGGCAATTGTGTCCAAAATGCAATTAGAAAAGGATTTGGAATATATAGAAATCGCCAAGCAAGAGGGAGGGACGATTCTTTGTGGCGGAAAAAGACCCGAAAACCTGCCCGAAGCATGTAAAAATGGCTATTTTTTGGAGCCTACGGTTATCACAGGTTTAGCCTATAATTGTCGCGTCAATCAGGAAGAAATCTTTGGTCCTATTGTTACGATTCAGCCTTTTGACACAGAAGAAGAAGCCTTGATGATGGCAAATAGCACGACTTACGGGCTTGCGGCTACGATTTGGACCAGCAACCTCAAAAAAGCCCACAGGGTAGCAGCAAATGTTGATTCAGGCATTATTTGGATAAATGACTGGCTTGTGAGAGACCTGCGCACGCCTTTTGGCGGCATGAAACAAAGCGGGGTAGGGCGTGAAGGGGGCTTTGATGCTTTGCGTTTTTTTACAGAGGAAAAAAATGTGTTTGTGCGCTTGTAATAATGTGTTTTGCGGACAGTGCCTAATCCCCATTATTTTCGTACTTTTGCGCTGTGTTTATACTCAAAACGGGGTAGATTTTCCTATTCACGCTTACTAAACCTTTGAGGTTTAGTAAGCGCACTGTGTTTTTCAGTTTTTTTATGGAAAATTTATCCCCTTCAAAGTATAGCAAAAATAACGAAATACGTTTTTATGCACGAACTTTTTTTGAGCGAACAAGAGTTACAAAGACGTGAGGAACTCCGTCAGCTACTTGAGAGGGGAATCAATCCCTATCCTGCCGAAACTTTTGAGGTAACGGCTTATAGTCAAGCACTTATAGACAACTATGAGGAGGGCAGGGAGGTGTCTTTGGCAGGGCGTGTCAAGACGAAACGGATAATGGGCAAGGCTTCTTTTGCGGCTTTGATGGATTCGCAGGGCGAAATTCAAGCCTATTTCAATCGGGATACCCTTTGCCCCGATGACAATAAAGACCTTTATAATGAAGTCTTCAAAAAGCTGATTTCGGTCGGCGATATTATCGGTATTACAGGCACTATTTTTACCACACAAACAGGAGAGATTTCGATTAAAGTACTGTCTTTCAAGATTTTATGCAAAATTTTGAAGTCCATTTCTTTTGGCAAAGAATCGGACGAAAAACAATATACGGACGTTCTCACAAATGCAGAAGCGCGCTATCGTATGCGCTATTTGGACTTGATTTTGCACCCCGAAGTGCGCGAAACCTTCCGCAAACGGACGGCACTTGTGCAAACTATGCGCAATTATTTGAACGAAAAGGGCTATTTAGAAGTAGAAACGCCGATTTTGCAGCCGATTTATGGGGGCGCAGCAGCTCGTCCATTCAAAACGCATCACAATGCCTTAGACATGACTTTGTATATGCGCATTGCCAATGAATTGTACCTAAAACGCTTAATAGTAGGCGGTTATGATGGCGTGTATGAGTTTTCAAAGGATTTTCGGAATGAAGGAATGTCTCGTTTTCATAACCCTGAATTTACGCAAATCGAGTTTTATGTAGCCTACAAAGACTATAATTGGATGATGGACACGACAGAGGAAATGATTGAAAAGGTGGCGATTGCGGTGGCTGGCAGCACAAAAGTGCAGGTAGGTGAGCATCTCATTGATTTTCAACGTCCTTGGAAAAGATATACGATGTACGAGGCAATCGAAGCATATACAGGCGTAGATATTTCGGAAATGACGGAGGCAGAATTGCGTAAAGCTTGTGAAGGTTTTGGCATTGCTACGGATAGTAGTATGGGACGCGCCAAATTGATAGATGAGCTTTTTGGGGAAAAAGTGGAGCATCTGCTCATTCAGCCTACGTTTATAACGGATTATCCGGAGGAAATGAGTCCTTTGACCAAAAAGCATCGGAGCAAACCCGGACTTGTGGAGCGTTTTGAGGGAATTTGCAATGGAAAAGAGTTTTGCAATGCCTATTCAGAGTTAAATGACCCAATAGACCAACGCAAGCGTTTTGAAGACCAGTTGGAGTTGGGCTTGCGGGGAGATGAGGAAGCCATGATGTTAGATGAGGATTTTTTGCGGGCTTTGGAATATGGAATGCCGCCTACTTCGGGCATTGGCATAGGGATTGACCGCCTTGCCATGATTATGACAAATAGCCATTCTATTCAAGAAGTCTTGTTTTTCCCTGCCATGCGCCCAGAAAAGCAGCTTGACAAGTCTTCGGAGGCGGATTTTATGGAAAAAGGGATTCCCAAAGCGTGGATTCCTGTCATTCAAAAAAGTGGCATTTGGACAGTAGCAGAATTGCAAGAGGCAAACCCGAATAAGGTATTTGCAGATATTTGTGGAATCAATAAAAAGCATAAATTGGACTTGCAAAATCCGACAAAGGAGGAGGTGGAGGACTGGGTAAAGGCATAGTTTTTCCTTTATCAACCCTTATAATTAGTAAATCGATTTAGGTTTTAATAGGGTGGCGCACTTTTAAAAGGTGCGCCGCCCTACAAATGCCATATCCGATTTTCCTAATGATAGGAAAACCTGCTTTTTATTCCTTCCCAAAATCCGTAACAATACGATTAAGTACCCCTAATAATTGCGGTAATTTGTGGAATGGATACAGGTCATTGTCAATAATAATTTGCTTGTCTATCATCTTCAAAAAGCTCCATTCTGTACCTGTTGTTACTGCGCCATACAGCACATTCGGCGAGATTTCGCCCGCTTTTTCGTTATACAATTTTGCGCCACAAAGTTGCGCAATACATTGGGGAATCCCTAATTCTATGTCATTGTCTTTTGCCTCAATTATACAAAAAATAGGACATTCTAATTCTATGCTTTGCTTAGATTTGCTTAACACAAAATCACATTCGCCATTGAGTCCCAACTCTTTATCTCCTTCCATATTTGCGCCAGAGTAAAGCGAAATTTGAAAAGCGTTATGATATATTAACTCGGAAAGAATGGGAAAAACAATGCCTTCCGAGCGAGATTTTTCTGTAAAATAGGCTAAACGATGACTTGTATTGCGTTCTAAGGTTTGTTTTAGCCATTCGCTCGGCTCAAGTAAGTCATAGTCCACAAATAGAAAATCAAAATCTATTTGAACGCCTAATTTTTGACGCACACTCTGCAGGCTTGTATATTGACTGTATGGCATATTGTTTTTGGTTAAAAATGTAGATACCCCTATTTAGGGCATTTTTCTCAAGCCTCTACCCAATTTTCACGCCTTTTAATCCGGGTAACTTGCATAGAACTTACACAAAACATCTTGGCTACCTTATGTTGTGGAACCCCATCTTCCAACATTTTGCGAATGAGTTCTGCATATTCGTAGGTAATTTTTGAGCGAGTTCTTTTTTTCGACATGGGCTTACGCGCAATAAGCTCATTCTGTGTTACCCACAGTAGATTTTTGTAATAATTATTGTGATAATTGCCATCTAAGTGCATCACGTGGGTTTTCTTTTCCGGATTTGGGAGGAAATACATGCCCACTAAACGATTGATACCGTAGCCTTTAGAACCTTTATTGTTACATATTTCGATAATATTCGCACTATTTTTAGTCGGTTTCCCTCTCATTTGTTTCCCTTCTTTGTTGCTATGATAGCTCATCACCCTTCCATAATTGCTGACTTTATAAGCCCCCTGTTTTCCCTCTTTGACCTCTGCCCAGATTTCTTCTTCTCCATATAATTCAAGGGCTATTTTGTGTGCCTCTGCTGCTTCTATCTCAAAACGCAAGCGTTGTTGCTTTATGATACTATTGGCATTGTTACGGGAGCCGTTTTTGGCATCATTTTCATGTTTGAACGTTCGCCATTCGAGATTCTCGGCGGCATTGTTCTGAAGATTGCCATCTTTGTGAATGAGTTTTGTTGTATTTTCAGGATTTGGCACAAAATACTTCGCCACTAAACGACTAAGTGGATGAAGCTTTCTTACGCCATTTTTGAAAATTTCTACTCTAAAACCTTCATTTTTATTGGCGGTTCCTGTCCGAATCTTTCCTGTAGGATATATTGCATAACTCTTGATTCGCCCATAATTGCTTATCTCATAAATACCTGCATTGCCTTCTTCGAGAGGTAGCCAAATTTCTGTATTTTCGGCTAAAACACGCTTTTCTTTCTCCTTTTTAGGGGGTTTTATTTTCGGCGTTTTGGGCGTTTTGACAGGCGTAACCCCTTTATTTTCTGCAATTATGGCTTTATTTTCTGCAATTATTGCTTTCTCTTCTGCAATCATAGCTCTCTTTTCTTCCGCAAGCTTCTCTTTCTTGCCTATATGTTTTTTTTGCAAAACCAAAGTCTCTGCCAATTTTTCTGGCGCAAGCTCTTTTTTTGCAGGAATAACAGTTGGCTTTTCTACTGCTATAATCGAGGTTTCTACCTCCTTTTGCGGCAATTCTATGTTATCTTCTTCGACAAAAGCAGGTATCTCCACGCGTTTTTTGGGATAAATGCGCGTATTTTTTTCGGTAATTACAGGCTTTTCTGTCCAAACAGGAATAGGCTTTGTTATCGGCACTTTCTCATTTTGAGGAGAAATATATGGCTTCTCTACAAATGCCTCCTCCTTTTTTTCTGGCAAAACATCTTCATTTAAGCTAATGTTATTTTCTACAAATGTCTCCTTTTCTACATTTGTAGCAATGTGTTCCGAAGAACGAATCTCTACAACGATACCCGTTGCCGTTTTAGTTTTTGTCTTTCTCATTGTATTAATTATTTAGTAATTTCACGTATAGTTCGGCTACTGTTCACTGCAAAAGAGAGGTCATTCCTGATTCCTTTTCTCCTCCACCAACTTATCCCTCGTATCCACCGCAATAATTTGCGACCTCGACCATTCTTTCCCATCAAAACGCATACGATAGGTAACATGTTTTCGCACAAAAGTAGCTCCTACGCC
>JAYUZN010000369.1:0-7667 GCA_043751755.1 Bacteroidota bacterium
AGTATTAGGGTTTGGGATAGCTTGTAGAATAGTCTGATGAAACAACGAATTTTCAATACTATTTACGCCACAACTATAGTCTTTCCACATAGGGGGGAAAAGCGTATCTCCAGGCTGAACCAATACATTCGTATTACAAGCCCAATAAATAGAGGTGGAATCTATAGCAATTTCATTGTTATTCATTACCCAATCTCCTCCCATTACGTCCATAGGATGTAGTAAACGAATCGGAATCGAACCCAGACTATTATTTGACCGCATAACCTTCGTTGTATCTAGTACATGAGTTAAGCGTTGAGCATGTCCTAATTCATGCAAAATAATAGAGTAGAAATCCAAATACGTAAAGGATATGCCTCCTGACATTACATATGCAAAAGGTAATTGCAGTATTCCATTGTATTTATGCAAGTTTTTTCTAATTCCTATGTCTATCTCATCTACAAATTGAATAAATGGGGTATTAGCTCCTCCAGCATCTTGACAGTATTTTATTCCGCCAGCTTCTTTAGTAATGGCTAAAGCCGTAGTATCTAAAATGCCAATAGACAGCCAAAGAGAATCAAAATCTATAAAACCGATAGAACTAACCCCATCATTATTGACAGGATTTAACGAAACATTGGCATTACTTCCTAAATAAAAGTTTACATGTGTTGCACACCGCCATTGCCTAATTGCGGAATCTATACAAAGGGTGGCATTAGGGATATTGGCAAGCGAATCTGTGAGTTGAAAAGTTAACCCACCTTGCCCATTGACATTAGGTAGATTAATCAGAATTCCTCTATCCAAATTTACATTATAGATATTCTTAACCGCAAAATCTACAATTAATTTATCATTTCCACTATCATCTGATTGTTGCGAAGCGGTTGTTACTCTAATTGGTCCAGTTTGTGCGCCAGCACCTGTGGCACAAATTGAGGGAACTTGTGCTTTTATTTCTGTATCAGTCCATGACACTATATTAGAATCAGGGGCTTCTATCCAAGCCAAAGGCGAATCTATAGGGCGGTAAAAAACCTTACCTTGTGAAGCACCAAAATTTACGCCACTAATTGTTAATACAGACTTTGTGCCTGAAGAAATGTGGGAAGGCGAAAACGAATATATTTCTACAGATGCAACATTACAAAGGCTTTGAGTTAAGGTATCATCCGCATTTGTTGGAGAATACGCCTCATATGGCATAGCAACACCCGACCAATACAAACTTTGATTATCCATCAAAGTGGGGACAAACGGCAAATCCATGGGGAGATTACACAAGGCAATTTCCATCTTTACATGGCAAACTTGCTCACTCTGAGTCGAAGCAAGAGAATATAACCCTGTGCTATCGTTAGTATTTACAGGATAGAAAAATATCATAGACGTGTTATAATCATCATCTGTAGTATAATAATCATAAATATTAGCGTCTTGGATAACATTTCCTCGAGTAACTTGGATTTTACTATTTCCCAACACATAATAACCAAAAACATCTGTACTATAGTCAAAATATATTGTGCCATGCGATATTTTGGTACCTGCATTATTAGGCAAGGTATAAACATCAAACTCCGCAAATTTGATACCAGCAGAATCGGTAACATTGAGGTTTTCAAAACTATAATTAATAGCAGTTGCAGATTGTGTATTATTAATATTATTAATCAAGGAATCATTGGCAATTACATCTGTAATTTGGGCATAAGTCCCCGACAAATACTGTTCGCTCAAGCCCTGCATCATCATTTCATCAAAGCCCACATTCCCTGGAATCATAAAATTAGAAATATCTAAAACAATATGACATAATTGTTCAGAAACAAAGCCCAAAGCATGTAAGTTCGTAGGAGTAGCCACAGCATCAATTTGAATTTTTATTTTTTGGGCAGTTTCATCAGCAATAGTTAGGGTATAATCCGAACTCAAAATCACGCTTCCTTTGGTTACAGTAACACCATTATTGCTAACAACATAGCTCCCAAAAGTATTTACAGCATAATCTAAGTAAACTTCAGACTTGCCAAACTTATCAATTCCATACCCTTGTGCGAAAACATCAAATTCCAAATACTGGTTATTTCCCGAAAAGTAGGGGTTTTCAAAAGAAAAAATGATGCCATTATCTGATTGAGTTGCTAATAAATGGGTTAAATTCCGTTCTCTTAACCAAGAGGCTAACTTTTTTTCGGCAGTATTCGGGGCTATTTTTTGAAATTTATGCGTAATTCGTTCAATAGAAGGATATAATTCTCTTTCTATATCTGAAAACATATTCAATCCATCAGAAGCAAGCACTTTTGCACTTTGAAAATCGTAAGAAATAGGCGCAATTGTAGCACCTAACATTAGCATATTCCCTATTTTTTTCTGCTCACAAAAAAACACCCCCTCCTGTCCTATTTCAAATTGTAAGCTATGATGCACGTGAGTGTATCTCTCGTTTATTTCGCCCCCAAGTGTAACAATATCAAGGGTTTGAGTTGTTACTTCTCCTTTAAAAACTTTATAGATTTCTACTGTGTTAGCAGTATAAATCATAGTTTTTTTCTCATCTTCAAAAGAAAATTTTGCGATAACCTTGCCTTCAAATACAAGTTCTGAGCCTTTTGTTCGGTAACTCAAAGACTTCAATGCGTTTGTGCTTTGCGTCCATGCAAGGCTACTAAAAAACGCTAACAATGTGAGTAAAATCCATTTTTTCATGATATATGTTTGTTAAAATATAAATTGTGACGATTTTGGTGCTTATGGGTCTCGAATATTTTGACAGTTTTTATATAATCTCTGCCAACGCCAAGTGCTAATGCAGGTGGGCGGTGCGTTGGCTTTGAGCTTCGATTCGCCCACTTGTCATTAGCACCTATGTTATGCACCTTTATTTTATTTTTTTAACTACGCAGGAGGGTTGGCAAAAGGCGGCACACTGGCAAGAAGCGTGGATTTGTGAGTGGGTTGCCTGTGTGCCGCCTGTGCGTTGGGCAGCCGTATTTTTATTCTGAAATAATAATATCATAAATTCCTTTTGTATTGATGTCTATAACACAAATAAATGTTTGTCGAATAATCTGCAAATCAGAAAAAGAGGTTTGCGCAATTTCTTTAATAGGCGGCGTTTTTCCAATGTCTGTATAAAAATGGGAGGGGATATTTACCCTTTCATATACATCATGATTTCTTATTGCGATTATTTTTTCTTTATTAGCAGAAATGCAGATAGAAGTAAGACAGACATTATCAGCTAAATGTATAATTGTATCTATTTTTTGCGTACAAAGATTTGTTATTCCGAATCCAAATTTTGTTCGCCATAGTGTTGTACTATCTGATAATACATATGCAGGGCTTAATTCATGGTTTATTTTATGATTATTCCGCAATATATTTTTCAGAAATTGCCAATAAAGAGAATCTTTTATGCTTTTATAAGGCGAAATAGGAAAGGCATCTAATTTCCCCAAACACATATTAAACACAAAATTATGCTCTTTTTCGGTAAAAATTATCTCATCACTATTATAAGGATGAAAACACGCATTTGTGTATTTTTTTTGCGAATAAGCTACGCTAAATTCCCATTTTATGAAACCAGATTCTTTGTAATGAAGCGGATTTGATAGAGAATCTTTGTATTCTTTACTATAGTTTTTGAGTATGAATAAAGGCGTTTTTTGTAAAAAAAGACTATTTTTAAGTTCACAACTTCCTGTATTTTGTGAAAAAATATCTTGAGCCAATATACATAAACCCAAAATAATGATGCTATTTTTCATATTTGTTTTCTGTAAAAATAGGGTCATTATTTTTGCTTATTCAGCAAAAATAATGACCCTATAAAGTTATTGTTTAATGAATTTGTGTGTGTAGGTATTTTCGCCTAAGGTAACTTTGTAGATATAAATACCTGATAACAAGTTACTTATATCTATTTTTATTTGTTTTTCTGTCAATTTTCCTTCAAAAACTACCCTTACCCGCCTTCCCATAGCGTCCCATAATTCAATTTTGCAATCTGTATTTGCAGCAGAAATATCAGGAAATTGAATTGTATTATTTTTATCTGAAGGATTGGGAAAAACAATTATTTTCGCTGTCTCCATCGGCTTTTCTCCCGCAAGTGTACTGCCTATATACAAAGAATAATGAAGGTTAATACTGGGAGCTAAAGCATAATCTGGGCTTTGTGGGAGCCAGCCTACATTAATATAACCGTTTGTGGTATCTGTATCATAGAGCTTATATAAATACCCCTCAACTATCGCTTCTGTATTCGTATAACTTATTACTTTTACCTCTTCTACAGGAATTAACTCATTTATTTGTGTAGCAGAATTGTAGGTATAATAAGGGTAAGTACTTGATTTACTGTGTAATCCCCAAGCATCTATAATGTTTTTTCCATTTGTATTGTGCGGAATTGTAGCAGTCATTTTGTAAACATGAGCCAAATACGTAATATCCGCAAATACTTGATTGCCAACATTTTCATACCCCATATTTAGCCATTTAATGGCTACAAATGTGTCGATTTGCACCATAGTAACATTTGCAGGTAAAGAAAAACCAAATTCATTTACCCCAAAATGGATAATTTCTCTATCTCCGCTGATTAAATCTAAACATTTTTTCGCATCAATTAGCCCATATCCGCTTGTATTTGCACTATCTGTAGGATAATTTTTGGCAGAACGCTGCAAAAGTTCTTCTATATCTTCGGGCGTAAGTTCTTGGTAAGGGTTGCCTTGATTATCGTGATGCGTTAAAATTAAGGCTGCTGTCCCTGCTACAAGGGGTGCAGACATAGAACTCCCATTGCCAGGGTCTTTATAAGGATCGGGATTGGGTAGCGTGCAGCTATAAGATATCCCCTCAATACCAGGGGCAATAACGTCCATGCCACTCCCATAACTTAACGAATCTCTATATAGGCTGCCGTCAAACTGCGAACCTCCTACGGTAATACTCCATTTATCCTCAATAATGGCAGGATAAATAGGAACATTTCCAGGTGTATTACCTCTTGCAAGCACAATTTTTGTTCCTTTTCGGTTTGCATAGTGTAGCGATTCCCGCAAAATTTCAATATCCGAAGAATTAGCATTAATTATTTTTCTTGAAATATTGAGAATATCTAAGCCATAATTTAAGGGATTGTATAAAATATCTTCCTCCACAATTGCTGCTGCCATCTGACTTGATGTTGTTTGCGCAAAAGCATACATAGATATACCAGGGCTTATCCCATCTCCTCCAGCTACCCCTGTAATGCCTTTATTATTATTTCTTACTGCCCCTAACAATCCAGATACTTGTGTTCCATGCGCTGCAAAACTGGGACTTGTAAAAAAATCTTGCCCTGTGAGGTAATTATATCCTCCTTTAAATACGTTATAGCTTGCGCTAAACTTGAAATCTTCATGCAAATGAAACATACCCAAATCTACTACGCCCACTTTTACAGTACTATCCCCTGCTGTTATATCCCATGCTTCTACAGCATTAATTCCCTGATAATAAACGCTTTGTATAGTTGTATCTGCATATAAAGATTTTTGGTCTCCCGACAAGAAATAAGTATCATTCGTAGTGCTTAAATCCCCCGCAAGCAATTCTGCATGTGCATAAAGGACAATCCCTTTCAGGGTTTCCAAACTATCCGCTAATTGCCGCTCTTGTCCTAAAGCAAAAGGTTGAGAAAATACCAATTTAAGGGCAGCCCAAAAAGGCGGAAAACTAATTGTGTCCCCCGTTTTGGAAATTGTTTGGGTATAATTAGTCGTCAAACGGGGAAATATTTTATGAACGCTTACACGACTCAAGTCATAAGGTAGTTTTGATTGTAATTGCGCAATAGTTGTAGGCGTTAAAAATGCTGTAATATTTCCCCAAGTGATGTCGATATTATCTATTTGTGTTTTTATTAAGGCAGAAGTATCAAAGCGAACCACAATTTGCCCTTTTAACAAATATGGATTCCCATTAGCATCTAATTCATATGTTTCATTTTTATCAAAAATGCTATATTTTGCGACTGCATTTTGTTGAACATTGCTATTCTCAATCACACCTGTTACATACACATTTCCTTGGTTATCCATTTTCACATCTGTAGCCTTGTCATTTGTGCCAGCAATATTGCCATAATCCTTGACTACCTCAATCTCCCCTATATTGTTATAGCGAATAAATAATATATTTGTTTCTTGCCCTTTTGTAATAGTCCCCACAACCCCCACATTTCCTAAAGCATCAACCTCTAATTTTTTTACCTCATCATCCCCACTTTCTCCGTTATAATTATATTCATTATCCCAAAGCAGATTTCCGCTTGCATCATACTTGAGGGTAATAAAATTTTTGCCTTCATTTACTGTTGTAACATAGCCTCCCACATACACATTTCCCCCATTATCGACATCTATCGTATTTGCTACATCTTCTAAACCCGCCTTATCGTAGGTTTTTATCCATTGAACCCCCAAACTTGAATTGAGTTTTATCGTTTTTATATCATAACTATTTGTAGCCGTTTCAAATGCAGAACCTGTGAGGTACAGATTTCCTGCATTATCTCTTTTCATAGCTGTAGCCTTGTCAAAGCCTGTGCCAGGAGCGACTACTCTACTCACATTCAACTGATTACCCGTTATTGCATCATATTCCAAAGTTGCATAATCGTAATTGTTACTTGCGCTTGCACTTGCCCCTGTAACATACACTTTTCCTGTAGTTGCATTTATTTCTATTCCCGCAGGAACATCATACAAATTGGCATAATTATAGAGTTCTACCCATTGTTGTATGCCGTTTGAATCAAATTTTAGGGTTGCATAATCCGTTTGCGTTCCCAAAGAAAAAGTAACTCCCGTTACAAAAACATTGCCGCTATTGTCCACACATAGCGCAGTCGGGGCATTATATGTGCCACTTCCACTATAAGTTGACGACCATTGCAAAACACCTGATGGGCTATATTTTCTGATGATATAGTCGCTACTTATTGCGCCTGTTTGACTTGCTCCTGCTACATAAATATTATTTGTGTTATCAATGGTGAGCGCAATTCCATAATCTTTTCCGTTAAAAGTCCCATTGTAAATATCCTGCCATAGTAAGTTTCCATCTTTGTCATACTTCATTACCAACAAATTAGCTTGTTGCCCTGTCGTAATTGCATTGCTTGTTACAATCAAGTTTCCTTGTCCGTCAAGGGTAGATGCTGAAAATGCTATCGAATCAGGTATTCCATTGAGTTGCTCCCACTCTTTGTTTACAAGGGTTTGCGCTTGCACATTTCCAAATAGCAGCAAAAAAGCGGCTATTCCTAAGATTTGATAAAAAAATGCGTGTTTCATGGTCAAAAAATTTGTGCGTAAAGTTATCAAAATATTGTGAATTGTCAAAATTAAATTTTTGTGGGGTGGGTGGGTTCTTTTAACTCCTGCTTAACCACTCCTGCGTGCGGCAGGAAAAAAACAACGGATGCGGAGCGTTGATTTGTGCGCTGGGCATTGGTTGTTTTTTGTGCGGCTGGGGATACGCTAAGTTTGTCAAGTTTAGTTTATCCCCCTCATGGTGCATAACGCCAAGTGCTAATGCAGGTGGGCGGCGCATAGGCTTTGAGCTTAGATTCGCCCACTTGTCATTAGCACCTATGTTCCCTGCCTTTA
>JAYUZN010000370.1:0-1836 GCA_043751755.1 Bacteroidota bacterium
CATAAAGAAATTTTCCAATCTCCTTCGGGCAAAATATTGATTTTCAGGACAGTAAGTGCTATTTTGCAGCAAAAAGCAGCCTACCCAGAACTCAACAAATACGTAAAAGAGACTTTTGATGATTTTGAGGAAAATAAATTATTCAGCAAAGAAAACCATTCTACTCGCCTCCTTATGCGGATTTGGCGCATCAATTGTTTGTGGATAATGCTTAAAATTAAGGAAGCAAAAACAGAAATTGACGCTTTGGAAGAGGATTTAGGCATGTACAAACGTCAAAATTTCAATGAATATGCCTTGTATTTTTATACGTCAAAGGTCAATAATCAGAAAATGCGGGGAGATTTGGAGGGAGCTGCGCACAGCTTGAAAGAGGCAATGCAAATAAAGGAAATCACGCAATCAAGCCTCAATGAGCTGATTTTGATGGTTAGTTTGGCAGACCAATATTTCTGTCAGCATTTGTATAGCCATGCTTTAGAGGTGCTAAATCGAATCAATATGCATGTCAAATATGAGAAATTGGACGAGGAAATCCGTTTTTACCTGATTATTTTTGAAATGGTGGTTTGTTATGAGTCGCACAATTACGGATTAGCGGATAGTTTGCATCAAAAACTCAAAACGCAGTTCAAATCGCTGCTCAAAGATGAGAACTATGACAAAGCAAGCCGTTTTGTAGAGATTATTTTGCGGATGAATCAAGCCGCTTTGGAAGGGAAAAAAACCTTTTTAAAATCAGCGCACAAAAACTTTCTCACAGATTTTCCGCCTTCTGAAATATCTAGTAATCAAATTATTTTCTATGAATTATATTTACAAGGTCTGACCGAAAATAAGTCGTATTATTCGCTTTTTTGTAGCTATGTAGCAAGCGAGGGAAAGGAAAAATGAGGATTGTAGCTATCCTGCTTTTTATCTGCGAAATCTGCGCGAACTCCCAAAAACAATATGCCGTCCAAAGCGTTTTTAAGTAATATGCAAAACAATATGCAAAAAACGCTTATATTTCTCTTAATTTCGGTCATTTCGGTCTCTCTTTTTGCGCAAGAGTGGGGCATTCGTGCAGGACTAAACACCTTTGCACCGATTCCTACGCAGATAGATTCTGGCGCAAAAGGCAGTTTTTATCCTTTTTTATATACAGGGGTTTATGGAAAATGGCATTTTTCTAATCACTTGGGCGCGCAACTTGGCATAGACTACAACCGCAAATCGGCGGGCTATGAAGCTCCTTTGCCTCAAGCCGAAACTACCGTCTTAGTAACCATTTTTGGCGGGCAACAACAGTTGGTAAATGCCTCATATAGAGGCGATGTGAAGGGCAGAATGAACCTACATTATGTTGAGATTCCCCTGAATTTTACGGCAACTTTTGGGCGGTGGGAAGCACAGTTAGGCACTTATTACAGCCGCCTCATAGCAGGACAAGATACTGGCACAGTGCATATTATAATAGGCAATCCGGGCGTAGAATTTAACCGAGACACCGCAAGTTTCAACAATTTTTCGGTCATTAACAAAAATACCTTTGGCTTATCAGCAGGGCTAAAATACCAATTTCCTATCGGCATTTTTATCGAAACCCGCCTTATGCGGAGTTTTCAAACCCTATATACCCGAACGTATATGCAAAGTCATCCGCAAAACAATAAACCCTTGTATATGACGGGTTTACAGGTAGGGGTGGGCTATAGGTGGAATGTTCATCGCTAAGGCTGGTAAGCAGTTGAAAGTTCTAAGTTGAGAGTTGAAAGTTGAGAGAAGTTCATCATAATGAATAAGATATATTGAAAAAAATATTTATATTTTGATAACAATATAATGTATTGGCTG
>JAYUZN010000371.1:0-5006 GCA_043751755.1 Bacteroidota bacterium
ATCTCTGTAGTGGCTCTGTTGGGACTTTGTATATCTCCAATTATGACCCTAATTACAACTATTACTGGAGTCCTTCAGGAGTTTGGAATAGCAGTATAAACGTCTCAACTTCAGGCTGGTACTACGTGGATATGTATGACGGAAGCTACAACTATGTGAGTAGTGCGTCTTTTTATGTAACTGTAGTTCCCACGCCTTCCGTCTATATTTCGGGAAATACCAATATTTGCAGTGGGACATTTACTTCGCTCAACGCAAACCCGTCAAACGGAACGGCTCCTTATTATTACAATTGGTCGAATGGTGCAACTACGCAAAGCATTTCTGTTTCCGTAGCAGGTTGGTATGATGTTACTGTTTTTGATGCGTATGGCTGTTCTGCGTGGAATAACATATATGTAACTGTAAATTCAGCCCCGACAGCAAGTGCTTCGAGTAATTCACCTGTTTGTGTAGGCAATACCCTCAATTTGGCAGGAAATGGAGTAGGCACTTTTTATTGGACAGGTCCAAATGGCTTTACTTCTAACTTACAAAACCCATCTATTCCAAATGTAAGCGCTTTAAATGCAGGAATTTATACGCTAAGTGTAACCCAAAATGGGTGTTCAGCAAGTGCCACAACGAATGTTTCCATTTCTGTAGCTCCTAATGCAAGTGCTTTGAGTAATTCACCTGTTTGTGTAGGCAATACCCTCAATTTGGCAGGAAATGGAGTAGGCACTTTTTATTGGACGGGTCCAAATGGCTTTACTTCTGCCTTGCAAAATCCTGTTATTTCTAATGCAAGTACCTTAAATGCAGGAACTTACACGCTAACTGTAACCCAAAATGGGTGCTCTTCGACTGCCTCTACAAATGTATCTGTCAATGTTAGCCCTAACGCCAATGCCTCCAGCAATTCCCCTGTGTGTGCGGGAAATCAACTTGCTTTAACAGGAGTAGGCGGCGGCAGTTATGCTTGGACAGGTCCCCTTAGCTTTACTTCTTCTTTGCAAAATCCTACTATCAATAATGTAACTACTTCACATTCAGGCATATATATATTAACGGTTACTGCTGCGAATGGCTGCACCTCAACCACAAATACGGCTGTTACAGTACATACCTCACCTACCATTTCCGCAGGCAGCAACAGCCCCGTTTTGGCAGGCGCAATCTTGAATTTAACCGCAAGTGGTATGGGCAATAGCTATGCTTGGACGGGACCAAACAATTTTACCTCCTTCTTACAAAATCCAAATATTTCCAATGTAAGTAGCTTATATACAGGTAACTACACCGTAACAACGACTGATGCTAATGGTTGTAGCAATTCTGTTACGATAAGCGTCAGTGTCAATAGCCCAAATTGTAGTTATACGATTAGCCCAACTGCACAAAATGTGCCTCCTGTAGGCGGCGGTTTTTCTGCAAATGTTGCGGCTACCAATATCTGCCCATGGACGGCAACCACAGGCGATTCGTGGATTCATGTCCTAAGTCCCACAGGCGTAGGCGGGCAGCCCTGCAATTATTCGGTAGATACTTGTCAAAGTGGAAATACAAGAACGGGAACGATTACCATAACAGGCAACAATGGCTTTCTCGGCACGATTACCGTAACCCAAACTTGTACTTCTGTACCGCCTACCTGTGATTTTTTTGCTGGGCAAACGCAAGGCTGTGCGCCTTTGACAGTAGATTTTATAGACAATTCTACAACTCCTGCGGGTTTGTTTATGGTGGAATGGGATTGGAGTTTTTTGGGTTCAGGGGTGAATATAGCCTCTTCTGCCCTTCAAAATCCACAAGTTATCTATTCATTACCAGGTACTTATACAGTACGGCTCATTATTACTTACAATGATGGAACAACTTGTACAATCATCAAACAAGCCATTATTACGGTAGATAATTGTACGGGAATCGCAGAAGCGGAAGACTTTGGGGTTCAAATCTATCCCAATCCATTTTCCACGGAATTTACCCTTCAATTTGCAAAGCCTCTCACTTGTCAGGCAGAAATTTTTAATACAATAGGGCAATTAATCGCCACAAAAGCAGCCGAGAATACCGATAAAATCGTATTTAACACCCAAAATTGGGCTGCAGGCTTGTATTTTATTCGTATGAAAACAGCCACGCAAAGCCATACAGAAAAAATATTGAAATACTAACCCCTCTTTTTTTGCTATGACTCCCACCAACTGCCCCCTCCAAAAAGGGGGCAGTTTTTTTCGCTCTCACGAATTGTATGTTGCTAAGCATAGCGCACTTTTACTTATTTCACCCAGATAGCGAAAAATATCTGCGTGAAATCTAAGCTATTCCTCCTCAAAATCCACCCATTGATACACCGCCTCCATCTGCAATTCTAAGTCTAATAAAGGCAGCGGAATCACAGCATCAGCTTCTGTATAAAGCGTATTTACCCAACTATTGCCTTGTCTTTCATACACATCTACGGCGATAGCTTCCGTTTCTATGATTATATAATATTGCAAATCAGGGAGTTGAGAATAATATTGCTTTTTGAGGCTATAGTCTATTCTACGCGTGCTCTCCGACAAGACCTCGACAATGAGAGAAGGATGATTGATATATAGCTTTGCCTTCAAATCCTCCTCATGGCAGGAAACCATCACATCAGGATAGACCCACATCTGCGCATTGACACGCAAACGGCTGTCCGAATTGAAAGGGCGACACTTTCGTTGTTGGAGTTGTCTATGAAATGACGTAATCGTATTTGTGCCAATCGTATTGTGCCTAAGCTTTGCGCCTGCCATAGCCACGATTTTGCCAAAGTGATATTCGTAGCGAATTTCGGTCTCGTGGTCGGTGAGTGCGAAATATTCGTCAAGTGTGTGAAGCGTTTTTACTGCGGGAAATGCCATAATTTGTGTTGCTTTGAAGGACAAAGATAGGAGATTTTGCGTAGAGTAAGAAAAAATTTGCGCAAACACGTTATAAATACTATCTTTGCCTTATCGTTGAATGATGAATTTTCTCTCTATTTCTCCTAATATAGCATATCCGCACATCTACGAGGTAGCTCTCGAAAACCTTGCGGAACTTGCGCCCTACGACTCCGTAGAGGTGCATGTGGTTGTGTACCCTTATAGTCGAGAAATCTCTGCGGAAAAGATTGAAATTCACCCTTTTGAGGAATATATAGAAGATATTTTGGACAAACAAAAGTCCTTGTATAAGCAGATAGACGAAGGCAGTAACAAGCGTTTTGGCTTGGCTCTGGCTGTCATTGTAATGGTAATAATGGCGTTTTTTAAGCCCGAAGAATTTTTGGCGGTGCAATCGATTGTATCTATCTTTGGAGCCTATATTGCGGGCAAAGAATTGTGGGCAGATTTGGAAAAATACTTGACTTTTTTTACCCAAAATAGCAAAATACGCTTTTTTACAGGCTATTTTTCCTATCAATTGGAACGAAATACGACTTTTGCCAATTATACGCAAATCGCTAAAAAAAGCCGCTATGAAAAAGATGCCATCGTTCCCGAAAAAATAGATTTCATCGAGCAAAGCAATTCCAAAACCATTCGTATGGCTATTTTGCAGGCAGATATAAGCAAATTGGGGGCAGCAAAAACGGCGCATCTTTTTTCTATCCATATAGCCCCCGAAGTTGCGCCGCTTTTTGCCGAAAAAGGGCGACTTTTTGGGGTAAAAATAAGCCTTAATACGCATAAATGGCTTTACAAACGCAGCCTTGAACTTTATCAGTCGCAAAACAATGAAGAATATGGGGCTTTGAACGAGGCTTCTGTTTGGTTTGCAGAAAGTGTGTTTCAACGGCTTACTTTTTATGTAGGGAAATGGAAATACTATCATCAATTTGCGGTTTTGCCGAAAAAAAGGCTGTTTGTGGCGCACCGATTTCCGCAGACTTAAATTTTACCCAATCATTTTTACAAATATGACACACGAACAACTTACTTCACTCACAGACGGCTTATATTATCTCAGCGAATCGGATTTCCCTTTTGAGATTGTACAAAGCGACCTCGCAGGCTCCTGTCCCGAAGATTTGCTTATGGCGCATCTTGCCACAAAAGGCGTAGAAAATCCAAGCCTCGAAAAACAGACTCTGGCAGACTTTTTTCACAACTCTGTGCGAGTATATGAAGGCATGGGCGAAGACGAAATCGCAGTTGCTTCTCGTTTTCAACTGCTCTTAGATTTTTTGCTCGTGGAATGTAAGGGCAATATGGAGGTTTTGCGGGTAGGAAATCTGCCCGAAAAGGAGGTATATTTGATAGGGCAAACGGAAACAGGGGGAAATATTATCCTCAAAACCAGCGTGGTAGAAACATAGAGACTTATTCTATGCGAAATCCTGCCCTTCAAAAGCCTTTATTTTCTCCCGAATCTCCGCAGAAATCGGAAAAGTAACATTCGTTTTGTAATGCCACATCACCAATATGGAGCGAATAACTGCCACAAGTTCGGGTTGCTCCTTTTTTTCGGCTACAATGAGCGTTTCCATCTCAAAACTCTTATTTCCCAAACGGCTGACGCGAGTATAAATAAAGGGCTTGTCTGTATATAAAAGGGGCTTTTTGAAGTCTATTTCCACTTTTGCCAAAATAATGCCCTCTTCCTGCCAATCCCAGCCCAAATGATTGCAATATTCTGTGCGAGATTGCTCGCAATAGGTCAAATAAACAGCATTATTTACATGCCCTAACATATCGCAATCCGACCAGCGCATCTGCAAAGGCGTTTTGAAACGAAATAAAGAAGTGTCTGCCATAAAATGATCGTTTTATAAGGCATAAACCTTTTTGGATAGCTTAGGGTTTATTATTTTTTTATGCCATTTGAAAAAAGGCACTTAGGAACACGAAAAGCATAAAATCATCATTTACCACTAAGGCACGAAGGAAACTAAGAAAGAAACTTAAATAACAACATGTCTGCCATTTAAGCGGCGTTAATCAAGTCCTGTGGGGCGAAATTAGCCATAAATTGGGGATTAAAAAAAAGATTCGGGTCATTTTTGG
>JAYUZN010000372.1:0-1951 GCA_043751755.1 Bacteroidota bacterium
TTTCTGGGAAATGGGCGAAACAGGTCCTTGTGGTCCTTGTAGTGAAATCCATTTTGATGCAAGAAGCAACGAAGATAGGGCAAAAATAGACGGCAAAACGCTTGTAAACAACGACCACCCCCAAGTAATTGAGATTTGGAACAACGTATTTATGCAGTTTTTGCGCAATGCTGACCGTTCTCTCACGCCTTTGCCCGCCAAACATGTGGATACAGGCATGGGTTTCGAGCGTTTGTGTATGGTTATTCAAGGCAAATATTCAACTTATGATACAGATGTTTTTCTCCCTACAAAGGAATATTTGGAGCGAAAAACAGGCAAAAAATATGACGAAATCCCACATATTGAGCAAGTTGCGATGCGAGTCATTATGGACCATATTCGTTCTATAACATTCCCAATAGCAGATGGACAGATTCCTTCTAATACAGGCGCAGGCTATGTTATACGCCGTATTTTGAGACGTGCTTCTCGTTATGCTTTCCAATATTTGGGCTTAAATCAGCCTTTTATGCACGAAATTGTGCCGATTTTGGGAGCGCAATTTGGCGATATTTTTCCCGAAGTCAAGGCACAACAGGCTTTTATTCAACGCATTGTAGAAGAAGAAGAAAAAGGCTTTTTGCGCAAATTGGAAAGAGGCTCTCTTATGTTTAATGAAGCAAAGGAAATTGATGCAGCTTTTGCTTTTAAGTTATATGATACTTTTGGTTTTCCTTTTGATTTGACCAATTTAATGGCAAGAGAAAGAGGCTTAATGATAGATGAAACGGGCTTTACGGCTTTGTTAAAAGAACAAAAAGACCGTTCTCGCTTGGCAAGTCAGGTAAAAACAGGGGATTGGGTGGAAATTACTCCCCCCCTGCCCCCCCAAGAAGGGGGAGTTTATCCCCCCCTGCCCCCCCAAAGGGGGGAGTTTGTGGGATATGAAGAAACGCAGATTTCTACCCGCATTTTGCGCCATAGAACCGTAGAAACGCAAAAGGGGAATATGTTTCAAATTGTGTTGGAAGAAACGCCTTTTTATGCAGAAAGTGGCGGACAAGTAGGCGACACAGGCACGATTTCTAATGGCTCAGAAGTGATAAATGTCTTGGACACAAAGCGTGAAAATGACTTGATTGTGCATTTTACAGACCGACTGCCTGAAGATGCTACAGGCGAATGGGCAGCAAGTATAGACACAAATCGCCGCCGCCTCATTCGTGCCAATCACTCGGCTACGCACTTGCTACACGCTGCATTGCGCACTGTGTTAGGAACACATGTAGAGCAAAGAGGTTCCTTAGTAAATGAGGAGGTTTTGCGCTTTGATTTTTCTCATTTTGCCAAAGTTACAGACGAAGAAATGGCACACGTGGAGGCGATTGTGAATGAGAAAATTGCGCAAGGGATTCCGCTTACAGAATATAGAAACAAGCCGATTTCGGAAGCAAAAGCAATGGGAGCTATGGCACTTTTTGGAGAGAAATACGGTGATAATGTAAGAGTTATCGTGTTTGACCCGAATTATAGCGTAGAATTGTGTGGGGGAATACATGTTCAAAATACGGCAGAAATTCGCCTATTCAAATTTGTGTCCGAAGGCTCAACTGCGGCTGGGATTCGTAGGGTAGAATGTTACACTTCGGACAAGGCTATTTCTTTCCTCAATGAAAAAAATACGCAATTAGAAGCAATTTCAGACTTGCTCAAACACCCGAAAGATATTGCCAAAAGTGTGGCGGATATGTTGGAAAAAGTGAAGCATTTAGAGGAGGAAATTGCCAAGTTTGGGGCAGAAAAAGTGCAAACTTTGAAAAAAGAGCTTTTCGTCAAATCCACAGAAATAAATGGCACAAATCTCATTGCAGAAATCGTAGCTTTGAACACAGCAAATGACTTGAAAGACCTTTCTTTTGAATTGAAAAAAATGACGACTAACACGCTGATTGTCTTAGGGGCTGTGATT
>JAYUZN010000373.1:0-1732 GCA_043751755.1 Bacteroidota bacterium
AATCATGCGGAAAAAGCCTTGTTGCTGCTCAATATAGGACTCATTTGCCACGCAATTATGCGTCTCAGCCTTTTTTTGCAGAAAATAAATCAAGAAAAACGCTTCTTTTCGCCTGCTTTGCTGTTTTTTCTCGGAGCTTTATTAGTCATTCCTGGGTTTTATGATTGGAATGTGTTTTCTTTGTTAGAAACAGGTTTGTGGACGTGGATTGTGAGCCATATTGTTATTTTGTTGGCAGAAAAAGACAAGCCTAACAATACGTTTTGGCTTAGTTTTTTCTTGGGTTTAGCTCTTTTGACAAGACCCGAAAGTTTGTTATTTGTGCCTTTGTGTGTGCTGATTCGTTTTGTGCAAACGAAAAAAGAAGGAAATTCTTATCTTTTTTCCTTCAAAAAAATACTGCCTTTACTGCTTACTTTTATCATAACTACCACGTTATTAAGTATTTGGCGTTTGTATTATTTTGGTTTTCCTTTTCCAAACACCTATTATGCAAAAGTCTCTACGGATAAAATAGCGAATCTGCAAGATGGCTTGCATTATCTTAACCTGTTTTTTGGCTTTACTTCGCCTTTTGGAATGGTGGTTTTTGGATTGATGTGCTTATATCTGGCTTATTTTCAACTATATATGAAAAAAAAGGCTATTTCAAATAGTTCTGAAACGCATCTGTTATTAGCCGTAATCTGCCTCATTTTTTTTGCTATGCCCTTATATACAGGTGGCGACCATTTTGGATTGAGCCGTATGTATCAGCCTATTATGCCTATTTTATACCTTTTTTTCGTGCATACAAAAGGTTGGGAAAGCGTTTTTCCTGCTTTGATACAAAAAATAAAGCCCTATTTTTTCGATAATTATATAATAATAACACTATTTATTGTTGTGTTATATTTTACTCCTAATAAAAAATTGCATCAACTTGGGCAAGAATCTGCCCCCCTTTATTATGAGTTTTGGTTTGCGCAAAAAGCACGTGAACACGGACAGGAATTAAATGATTTTTTTGACAAAGAAAAATATCCGAGTGTAGGCGTAATCACTGCGGGAGGAATTGCTTATACCTATCAGGGCGAAATCGTGGATTTGATGGGGCTGAATTTGGTAAAAATGGCACATGCTGTAAGGGAAAAAACGGGTCCCAAAAATCATGCAGCTTTTGACAAAAAAACCTTTTATGACATACAACCTGACCTGTTTTGGTATCATAGTAATCGCTTTGTTATACAAGATACAAGTGGCTTTATATTGGCAGAAAATCAGGCAAATCACACACAAGATTTTATGTTTAGAGCCTGCAAAGGAATTGTATATGATAGCCTTTTTCGGAAAAGGTATGTGCCTGTTTTTATCGCAAAGAAAAATAGCCCTTATCTGATTCAAACCTATATAAGTCAGGCGTTTATCGAAAAAATGGACACAAGTATTTACAAAATAGTGATAATACGAAAAAATAATTAATTGGGGCGGAATGAGAAAAGTTTCGTAAATTAGTGGGCGAAATCGAAACAGAACTTTGACGAATTATTATTTACCATCAGGACTTATGCAAAATCTGCTTTTATTGCCACAAATTTCACGAATTAGGGCTGTTAATTCGTGCTAATTCGGGTAATTCGTGGCTAATTGCGTAAGCCTTAACCATAAAAAAAATATGAAAACATATCTCTTTCTTCTTTTCCTTTGCGCTACCCAGCCCTATTTTTCGCAAGAAGCATGGTCGAAGGTAAAA